>CAIWSO010000085.1 GCA_903915315.1 uncultured Spartobacteria bacterium
GTGGGCACCCCGTTGGATTTGACGGCTTCTAAGGATATTGACCCCGCGAGTTTCACCGCCGAATGCTGGTTCAAATTTCCCCAAAACAAACCTTATGCGACTAGTGATGTCGTCATCTTATCCCGCAACCAAAACAAAGATGCCGATGGACACTATGGTTTCACGCTTTCCCCCGGCAACTTCGTGAGTGCGGTGATGAACGTCGGCGGGAAAAAGGAGGATACTTTCATTATCCCTGATGGTCGCCTTCTTTTTGCCGATGCCTGGCACCTTCTGGCGCTCACCTATGATGGTAAGACGATGTGTTTTTATGTGGACGGCCGACTGGCGGGAACCAAAGCGATCGCCCGCGAGCGTAAGCCGGGTGGGGGAGCGCTGCTCATCGGAAAGAGTGTGGATCCGGCCTCGCTACTGGCTCAGGGCGTTTACGACCAGATTCGTATCTGGGATCGGGCCCTCACACATCAAGAAATAACAACCCATACCCAGCAACCAGGAAATATCGCTAATCGCACAGGCCTGGTCTTTGAAGAGAATTTCGATGCCTTTAACGGCAAGTTTACGCCGCCCATTTGGACCAATGCGGAGGTAACTGTCGGTCTCAAAAGCGGCTCGCAAGATTGGCGCACCACGCAAGTGATCCAGGGTCAGTGGAAAGAGGGTGAACCGAAAGATGTGAGCGTCACTTGCGATGTGCGCAATACCCGCCTGCCTCAGAAAGATATCTCCATTCGCCTTCTCAATCAGGATGGCCCCGTGACCTTTAATACGCTTACCGACTGCTACACCTTCCTAGCAACCCATCGTACCATCAAGCGCACTTGGGAAATCAGCAAGTGTCCGGACATGCGGGAATATGATGAGTTTCTGATCGAGGTCGACAACAAGGGGGCGCAAAGCGGAAACGTGCCATTCCTCTTAAATTTCACAAACCCAGCCAGCATTACTGGCATATGCCCGATCCTTTGTAAGCCGGATGGCACCCCCACAGGCATTCCAGTGCAACTCAGCAAAAATTGGCACCACAATAAGCTAATGGGTTACCTGCGCGCGTATACCTTCCTTCCCGCGCCAACGGGAAAATCGACATACCTCATGCGGGTCGTTTATGGCTTCTACGGCAATGCCCCTCAAGGCACACATGCCCAACTCTCGCTCGCCAGTGATGTGCGCTGGGGGAATGGCGGCGGAAATGGACGGTGGGATCAAATCGCTGTGGGTGCCTGGGGCGAGACACTCTGCCTCGATATGGACTACAGCCTTTCATCAAACATCATCACCGACAATCGCGGCATGCTGACACGCAGCAGCAAGGACGGCCCGAAGTGGTGTTGGGTTGAGGCTGGCTGGGGCGGAAACTGGCTCGAAACCAAAGACGCTGCTGGCAAATCGCGCTTTTACACATCCGTCAAGACAGCCTACCTCTCGCATGGCCCTTGCCTGAGCGATGTGCGCTACGACGGCTATTACGGAAAAACCCGCGAAGTGGATTTGCAGTGCACCGTGAGAGTTCCTCGCGGCGACGACTATGTGCGGACGTTGTTCGACCAATCCTACTCGTTCCAAGCCGCAATCCCGACGAAGGGATGCTGGCTTTTCAATATGGGGGGAGGTCATCGACTCGCCACGCCACGTGTCGCCTACGGTAATCGGGATGGTCTGATCGCCGAGATCCCGGCTCCAGCTCAGGCCAAAACCGGTGATCTTGTCGTGGACCACCTCGAACTGAAGGGCGAAGGCCCTTGGTGGATCGCCTATCCTGATGCCGATGTCCAACTCCCACCGGGACGTGAGAACTTCGGTAAAGCAAGTCGGGCCTTGGTCATCCGCTCCTATAAAGCGAAATTTGGTGGAAAGATCGTCACCAATCCTTCTATCAGCCTTTCCGTGCACACGGTTCAAGGCCCTGGCAAGATGGATATCGATGGTCTCATCGTGCCGCCCAAGGATGTTGCGGAATTTCAACCCGGCGACCGCATTGATATGGAACTGGAGTGGATCACCGTTCCGCGTAATGCGGATGAGTATTACGGCCCAAATGAGGCCCTACGCCAACATCTCGCCGAATCTCCCCGTTCTTGGAAGACGATCCACCGCGAGGCAGCCGGAAACGACCTCACTGTGACCGCCACTGGCGGCGTGGTGACCCGCCGCTATCCGATCTTCATTGAAGCTGAGGAACCGCTTGTTTCGATGGATACCGTGAAAGGATTGTTAAACAAGCTGCCGAGTTCATTGGCGGCTTTCACCTTGCCTGCACGAGTGGTCCCTTGGCTGAGACCAAGTGTCACGGTGGACATCAAGGGCGGTGTTGGTTTTGTGCCGATTCGCTTCGAGCGCCTTCCTATCGCTGATGGATACCGACTCTACGAGGAGGTCGCCGGGAAGCTAGTGCCGCTCGATCAATCCGCCCACGGTAACGATTTTTGGCAGGCGGAATACGATGCTTTTACAAAAACCTATAGCCTCACTTATAACCTCCCGCTCGACGGAAAACCGACTTCGCGGTGGGTTCTCAAAGCAGAAAAATAAAGGTCAAACCAAACCCAGAGAAAAAGGAAGGACGCTTGATTCCAATCGCGAACGACTCTAATACCAAAAGTAGCTTGCTTTTGGGCTCCATGAGAGGGGCACAGTGCGTCCCGCCTGTGTGCTGCGGTCTGCTCCTTTGGTTCCGATGGGGAGGGCGCGAGCAAGTAGACCAGTCCCCACACGGCCGAGAAGGCCATACCCCCTTCTTTTGCGGTGCAAAGTCTAATTCCAATCGCGAAGGATTATTCGCGGTAAAATGGCAACGCCAACTTTTAGCCAAATGGCTAGGATGACAGGTGGGGCCCTACGATTTAAGAATTCAAATTGAATCTAGGTCATTTACTCCCATCATTTCTTCAGCACATGAATAAACTCATACTCCCAAAGATCTCTCACCTTCCGATTTTCTCGTCGCTTGCA
>CAIWSO010000086.1 GCA_903915315.1 uncultured Spartobacteria bacterium
CATCGGTGAGCGCGATGTGGTGCGGGCAAACCTCGCCGGAGATTTTCACCCCCCGAGCGCGCGCCTCGCGTAAGAGTCGTATGCTCCCGCCCGAGCTGATGTGCTGGCAGTGACTCGGGGAGTCGCACAACTCGGCCAACATGATGTTCCGCGCCACGATCATTTCCTCGCCGGCCCTCGGCCAACCCGGGATGCCCAAACGCAGACTCCACTCGCCTTCGTGCATGATTCCATCGCCCACAAGCGAGTAGTCTTGGCAATGATCCATCACTGTCAGTCCGAACATCCGAGCGTATTCCACCGCGCGGCGCATGATTTCGTGATTCTGAATGCAATGTCCGTCGTCAGTAAGGGCAACCACGCCAGCGTTGAAAAGGGAACCGAAGGGCGCCAACTCTTCACCACGAAGGCCCTTTGTGATCGCACCGGTGCAGAAAACATTTACGCACGCTTCGCGAGCGGCTTTTTCTTTGATCCAGGTGATCGTCGCCGCGCTGTCGGCCGAAGGATTGGTATTCGGCATCGCGACGATCGAGGTGAATCCTCCCGCCGCAGCTGCACGTGTTCCGGTAGCGATCGTCTCCTTGTGAGATTGTCCGGGCTCGCGCAGATGAACGTGGATATCAATCAAGCCGGGTGAAACAACGAGTCCACGGGCATCGAGGGTCTCGGTTTCGCTACCCGGTTGTGGTGCGGTTATTTTGCCATCCGCAAGCCAGAGATCGGCTACTTCATCGCGGTTGTTGGCGGGGTCGATGATGCGACCATTGGTGATGCGGGTGATTTTCATGCGGGTATGCCTGCGCCTCCCGCGCAGAGGTAGAGAACAGCCATGCGGACGGCGATGCCATTGGTGACCTGCTCGAGAATCACGCTTTGCGACCCGTCAGCGACATCGCTGTCGATTTCCACACCGCGATTGATCGGGCCGGGGTGCATGACGAGGCAACTCGGCTTGAGCCGTGCCGCGCGGGCCTTGGTGAGGCCGAAGAGGGCTGTGTATTCTCCGAGACCGGGGAAGTATTCCTTACGCTGACGCTCGTGCTGAATGCGAAGAAGATTGACCACATCCGCGCCCTCCAGAGCTTCATCGATGCGATGCACCACACGCACCCCGAGTTTTTCAAAACTTTTTGGCACGAGCGTGGATGGACCCGCTAGCGTGACATTGGCACCGAGTTTGACGAGGCCGAAGATATTCGAGCGGGCCACACGACTGAAGAGAATGTCACCCACAATGACGACATTAAGCCCGGCAATGCGGCCAAATTTTTCCCGCATCGTGAAGATATCCAGCAAGCCCTGTGTAGGATGCTCGTGGGCTCCGTCGCCCGCGTTGATGATACTCGAGCCCAGTCGCTCCGAAAGAAATCGGGCCGAACCCGGTGAGCTATGGCGAAGAACAATGATGTCAGCTTGCAGGGCTTGCAGGTTGAGCGCCGTATCCTTGAGTGTTTCACCCTTTTGGAGGCTGGATGCCGTGGCCGAGATATTCACCACATCGGCACTCAATCGCATCGCGGCGACCTCGAACGAGGTGCGGGTTCGCGTGCTCGGCTCGACGAAAAAATTCACCAAGGTTTTGCCCCGTAGTGCGGGAACTTTTTTGAGGCTTCGCTCACCGACCCCCTTGAAGGCGCGAGCTGTTTCGAGGAGAAAATCGATTTCCTCGGAACTGAGTTCATCCAAGCCGGTGAGATCTTTTCGGTTCCAAGTCTTCATGGTTTGATGAGGGTGACCGAGTCTGGCATGGCATCCAGATTCTCGAAGCGAACGCGGATTTTTTCCTCCCGAGTGGTCGGAAGATTTTTACCGACATAATCGGCACGAATAGGAAGTTCACGGTGTCCGCGGTCCACCAGTACCGCCAACTCGATCGTCGAAGGACGTCCAAACGAGGAAATCGCATCCAATGCCGCTCGACAGGTCCGCCCAGTGAAAAACACATCATCCACCAGAACAAGCGGACGGCCATCGAGATCCACTGGCAGATCGGTCACCTCCAAGGCCGTCACTCGTCCTCTCGTCGCCAGATCATCCCGATGCATGGAAATATCCACTATTCCAAGAAAAGGCCTAACACCTTCAATAAGCTCAATGTGATCCGCCAATCGACGAGCTACTTCCACGCCACGCGTGGGGATGCCGGCTAAAACTAACCGAGAGTTGTCGGCATGACGCTCAACGATCTCGTGCGCCATGCGTCGAATGGCTTTTTGGATGGCCGCCCCGTCCATCGCGACTGCACCCAAGTCTTGGTTTTCGTTTTTTTTCATTTTCCCTTCGCAGCCTCACGGTGCCGCATTAAAGGTGTTAAACTGACGTTTTATTGAGCAGAAGTCGATTCGACCCGCATGAATTTCGATCGGCCAGTCCGCCAATTTGAGCGGTATTTGATAATCCAATCGAGCAAAGCTTTTTCAAAACCGATATCACGCCCGAGTTTTTCACTTTCGATCCATTTGTGACGCAAAATCTCGTCACGTTCGGCCAGAAACTCTTTGTAGAGAACAGAGTTCTTAACCAAATCAAATGGTTCAGATTGCTGCGGAGAGTTCATAGATGCTCACCCATAGCCCAGTCAACTGGGGATGTCAACTTATATCCCCCCCGTGATCTCACCCGCGAGACGGCGAGCGAGGGCGTCGGTCTCGATGAGCGCATCCAGATCGGGGCTCTCCACGTGAGGACAGCACTCAAGGACTTCGGCCACGGTTGCCCAGATTTTCGGGAACGAAATACGATGAGATAAAAAAGCCTCCACGGCCACCTCGTTGGCGGCATTCAAAACAGCTGGGCGAGTGCCCCCCATCGCCCCCGCAATCCGAGCCAAGTCGAGGGCTGGAAAATCCGCACATCGCGGTGCCTCGAAGTCCAAGCGCCCCAGTTCTGCGAAATCAAGTGCTCGCAGGGAATTTGGAACGCGATCCGGCCAAGTCACCGCATATTGAATCGGGAGGCACATATCCGAGTGACCAAGTTGCGCGAGGATCGAGCTATCCACAAACTCCACCATCGAATGCACGATGCTCTGGGGATGGATGACGACATCCACCCGCTCCATGACGACATCAAAAAGCCAGCGTGCCTCGATCATTTCGAGTGCCTTGTTGAAAAGGGTCGCGGAATCCACCGTGATCTTACGTCCCATATTCCAAGTCGGATGGCGTAGCGCCTTTTGCGGGGTCACTCCAATGAGTTCCTCCGCCGGCATGGTTCGGAAGGGTCCGCCTGAACACGTCAAAATCAACCGCCGCACCGTTTCTGGATCTCGACCTTCGAGGCATTGAAAAATCGCGCTATGCTCGCTGTCAACCGGCAGGACATTCACCCCGTACTGCCGCGCAGCCCGCATGACGATCTCTCCCGCCATCACTAAGATTTCCTTGCTGGCAACGGCGATGTCTTTGCCCGCCTCGATCGCCGCCAGAGCCGGCTTCAGACCAGCGGTTCCCACGATGGCTATCAAGACCAGATCGGCTTCCGGCAAGGTCGCCAACTCGACAAGCCTCTCGATCCCATCCGGGCCCGAAGAGAGTGCGGTTTTAGCACTCGGAAAATCTTTTGCCAAATCCGCAAGGGCCTCGGCGTTGTGGTGAGCAGAGAGCCCCACAACCTGCATCCGCTCGGGGATATCCTTGGCGACCTTGAGGGCGCTGGTGCCAATCGAGCCCGTGGCACCCAGTATAACAACGCGCCGCATCTTCATCCGATCCCGAGCACAAACCGCATGTAAAAAAACAGAATCGGTGCGGTGAAAAGAATGCTATCGATCAAGTC
>CAIWSO010000087.1 GCA_903915315.1 uncultured Spartobacteria bacterium
CCCACCTGCCGCTCGACATCCACCCCGAGATTGGTAACAACGCCCTCTTCGCAGCCGCTATCGGGTTAAAGAACGGAGAGCCTTTTTTCAAGTCGGTGGGAGAGCTGGTGGGGTTGAAATTTGAGGCGGAGATGAGCCGCGAAGTCTTGCGCGACCATGTCGAACATGCGGTCGGCGGGCGAGTCCACATGGCCCCCGGCGGTCCTGTCGTGGCAAAGCGGATCGGCATCGTGACTGGTGGGGCCGGCGGAGATGTCGCCAAGGCGGCAGCGGCAGGCATCGATACGTTTATTACTGGCGAGGGTCCGCATTGGTCCTACACGGCCGCCGAGGAGTTAGGCGTGAATCTCCTCTACGCCGGACATTACGCCACAGAGACGTTCGGAGTGAAGGCGGCGGCGCAACTCCTCTCTCGCAAGATGGCACTGGAGTGGAAGTTCATCGATCACCCAACGGGGTTGTGATTTTTTTAAGCCAATGGGACGTAGTGCAGATGAAAGAAAAAATTCGTTTTTCGAACTGGTAGTGGTAGATGAGAAACTATGAGCATCGCACAGGTACTTGAGGAGTTGCCGCACTTTACATCGAGCGAAAGGCAGGAGTTGCTCAGAAATGTGCTGGAATTGGATGAACCAGGAGTCTCACCGAGCGAGTTGATCTTGATTGAGCAGCGCCTTGCAACCCACCAAGCTAATCCGTCTGCGGCGATTCCGATGAGAGACATGGCGGAGCGACTTCGCACGAGTTTCGTTTCGTGAGCTGGAATGTTCTCGTTTTGCCGGAGGTTTACTCCGACTTGGGGGCCGCAGTCCTCCACGCTGCAAGGCATGAAAAAGCGCTTATGAAGCGGATTCAAGGGAAGTGAATTGCGCTAAGCTGCTAGATGCGATTTACTTAAAAAGAGTCTTTCGGCATTCGCTTGAATTTCAATTCAGCGATAGTTTTGGAATGCCGTGCTTGGATTTGCTAGCCTGACATCCCCGTTATGTGAGCGGCGAGGCTTTTAAGCACAGGATTACAATTTTTCACGCGAATGGTGCGTAGTGGGGTTGCAGAATCGCGATAGATCTGGCTTGGAGGGGGAAGTTGGCCATGTGGGAATAGACTCCGAGTTTAAATGATGTCGGCGGCATACTGGTGTCCAAAATGAGTGTCCAAGCGACATGCCGTTGTCTTGCCCCTAGGACGAATGGCACGACGGCGTCTTCAGCATTGAAAAGAAGGAGAAAGGAATCGCCGGTGATCGGCTCGCCGTGATCCCCGTTTTCCTCGATTTGGTCGCCTAGGAGTCCCATGCCGAGGCATCGGGCATTTGGTGAGGCCCAATCCAACTCCGACATTTCTGATCCGTCGGGTTTCAGCCAGTAAAGATCCTTGCTGTCCGTGCCATGAATCGCTCGGCCTTGAAAAAAATTCCTCCGGTGGAAGACGGGCTGAAGTCGGCGAAGTTCTAGGAGGTTGCGAACGAACTCGAGGTGGTCGTTTTCTTCGGAGTCGAGATTCCAGTTAAGCCAAGAAAGTGGTGAGTCGTGGCAGAAGGCGTTGTTGTTGCCCAGTTGGGTTCGGCCCATTTCATCACCGGCTAAGATCATGGGAACGCCCTGCGAGAGGATGAGGGTGGTCAGGAAGTTGCGGCGCTGACGAAGGCGCTGGGAGCGGATCTTGGCGTTATTCGTTGGGCCTTCCTCGTCGCAGTTCCAACTGTCGTTCACATCCGTCCCGTCCCGGTTATTTTCGCCGTTGGCTTCGTTGTGCTTGCGATTGTAGCTGACAAGGTCGGCGAGAGTGAACCCGTCGTGACAGGTGATGAAATTCAGGCTCGCATAGGGTCGGCGGCCATTGTGTCGATAGAGATCGCTGCTGCCCGAGAGACGCGAGGCCAATTCCCCGACATTGCCGCCATCGCCCTTCCAGAAGCGGCGAATGCAATCCCGGTATTTGCCATTCCACTCGCTCCAAAGGACGGGAAAATTCCCCACTTGGTATCCATTTGGACCGAGATCCCATGGTTCCGCGATGAGCTTCACTTGAGAGAGGATGGGGTCTTGATGAATAATGTCGAAAAAGGCACCCAGGCGGTCCATCTCCCAGAGTTCCCTCGCCAAGGTGCTGGCCAAATCGAACCGGAATCCGTCCACGTGCATTTCCAGCACCCAGTATCGAAGTGAGTCCATGATGAGTTGGAGGACGCGGGGGTGGGCGACATTCAGGGAGTTTCCGCATCCGGTGAAGTCTAGGTATTTTCTCCGATCCTCCAGCAGGCGGTAATACGAAGAATTATCGATCCCCTTGAAGGAAAGAATAGGTCCGTTTTGATTGCCCTCGGCGGTGTGGTTGTAAACGACATCGAGGATCACTTCGATACCTGCCGTATGGAGCGAGCGGACCATGGATTTGAATTCGTTGACGGTATTCGTCGTGCCTGTGGAGCAGTAGCGGGGGTCAGGAGCGAAGTAGCCCAGTGTGTTGTAGCCCCAGTAGTTTGTGAGTCCTCGCTCGATGAGCGACATGTCGTCGATGTGGTAGTGCACGGGCATGAGTTCCACTGCGGTGACTCCAAGACTGCGTAGGTGCTTGATCGCTGGTTCGGAGGCAAGTCCCGCATAAGTGCCTCTCAAGTTCTCCGGGATTTCCGGATGAAGTTTCGTGAAGCCTTTCACGTGGAGTTCATAGACGACCGTATTGTGCCACGCTGTGCGCGGTGCCGGTGTGCCGTTCCAGTCAAAGGGGACTTGGCTCACCCGCCCGAGCGGAGCAAAGGGACCGCTATCCAAAAGGGGATCGTTGATGGCGGGGTGCCACTTAAGGTCCCGCGCGATAGATTTTGCATATGGGTCGAGCAGCAGTTTGGCGGGATTGAAACAGTGGCCCGAAGTCGGCTCATCAGGTCCATAGACCCGGTAGCCATAGACTTGATCCAGCTTCGCAATGGGAATTTGGCCATGCCAGACTTGATCGGTTTTTTCAGGCAGGGTCATGCGCGCGATCTCGTTGGCGGAATCTGCGGTATCAAAGAGGCAGAGATCGACGCGTGTCGCATTCTCAGAAAAGAGGGCGAAGTTGACGCCTTCTCCGTTCGGAGTCGCTCCAAGCGGAGTCGGACGACCAGGCCAAACAGTATAACCATTCATAGCAGGCACATTTCTTGGGATTGAGAGTGGGTTTGTTGACGTTCGTTTTTCTCCATCATGATGAGTCACGATGGCGAGAAAAAGCCGATCTGGGCATGGGGTGAGAACCTTCTTTTGTTCCTGCTCAGGTATACGGGGCGAAGACCCCATAGATGAGCGAACGTGCTTGGCTAGAATCTTTATTGCGCTCTCAAACAGGGCGACACAACTCAAACCACATAAAATATGAAACCGATTCCACTCATTCTAGCCGCTATCTTCACCGTGCTTGCCATTACAAGCAACGCGCATGCCTACCCGCCATCCAAAGGAGGTCCGTCCTCGGAAGTTCTTTCGAAGAAATCGGACTTCGAAAAATTGAAGCCGGGAGAAAGGGTTGTGATCGTCTGCAAGGCCTCGGACAGTGTGACGCTCATCGACATCAAAGATAAAAAACAAGCTATGGATCTTTGTGCCGAGGGGAAGATGATCCACTGCGCGGGTTGTAAAAAGGACTTCAAGGTCGTCTGGTCTTATCCCATCGGCAAGGCCGGTGGTCCCAGCTATAAATTGTCTATCGTGAATGCGAAGGGTGAGCCCTGCATGTTCATGGCTCGGGTGAAGTAAGCTTGTCAGGAACGGGGTCTCGGGAATATAGCTCCCGAGTGCCCGAGATACCCGATCCCTTGCATCCTATTGTTCGTTTTCCGATCGCGCTCCTGCCGGTCGTCGCCTCTCTAGCGGCGTGTTTCGAAGGCTTCCTTGTTCGAGGCTCCATCCAACCCTACAACACGAGCTGCTTTTACTATCGTGAAAGACGCTGACTACGCTCCGAAATCGGTGAAGTCCGGTTCCCAAAAAGCAGCCCAATCTGCAAGCGACGCTGAACTGAACCTCACTGTTTACAATAAGCCGAAGTCCGCGCGTCGGGAGGACCATTTAAGGAAGTCCCGGCCACCGATCGCCCGGATGCTCAAGATTCACGACATGCTCCGGCAGGGCGAGTATCCGAACTGCACTACGATCTCAACGGAGTTTGAGGTCTCCTATAAGACGGTCCAGCGGGATTTGGATTTCATGCGGGACCAGATGTCGTTGCCGATCGACTATGATGGCAACCATCGTGGATTTTACTATAGCAAGCCGGTCTCCTCATTTCCACATGTGACGATGTCGCAGGGCGAGTTGGTCGCCCTCTTGGTCGCGCAGAAATCGCTCGAGCAATACCGTGGCACGGCTTTCGAGAAACCGCTTCAGTCGGCCTTTGAAAAAATGACCTCCAATTTGGAGGAGGAGGGATTTTTTTCGATTCAGGAGTTAGGCGAAGCCGTCTCCTTCCGTCCCGTGGGGCAGGCCATACAGGAGTTGCGGGTTTTTGATATTTTGACCAAAGCCGTACTTGAGCAGGTGACCGTGGAGTTCGATTACCACAAGCTCAACAGCCCCAAATCGGAGCGCCGCCGCGTCGAGCCCTACCATCTCGGTTGTATCGATAATCAATGGTATCTCATCGGTCACGACCTCGTTCGCGGGCAACGTCGCACCTTCGCCGTCACTCGACTGAGTGCGCCCAAAATCCTGAAACAAAAATTCCAGCGTCCATCGGATTTTTCGATGGAATCCATGATGAACGGGAGTTTTTCAGCCTTCGAGACACCCAAGCCGAGTCGGGTCGTGATCCGGCTTGATGCCTTTGCCACGCGCCTTGCTGCCGAGCGGGTCTGGCACAAATCTCAAAAAATCAAACCCCTCGCTGGAGGTGGTTCCGAAATGACCCTTGAGGTCGGCCTCGCGCCAGATTTGGAAAACTGGATTCTCGGTTGGGGTAACCACGCCAAGGTTCTTGAGCCAAATGCTCTCTGTGAGCGCATCGCTTCGATCGCCCGCTCCATGGCACTCCAATACACGGTCTAGTCCGGCATTCCTGCTACGCGCAGGACGATTGGGATTTTTTCTTCGGGACCTTTTTGTTTTTTTCGTCCGGGGTGGAATGCAGGAGGGCTTTTAAGAATGGGGCCGTGCGGCTTGTCTTGGATTCTGCGACCTCCTCCGGGGTGCCGGCTGCGACGAGGCGTCCACCCTTGGATCCCGCTTCTGGGCCGATATCGAGAATGTGGTCGGCTTCTGCAATGACGTCGAGATGGTGCTCGATGACAATCACGGTGCCACCTTCATCAACGAGACGATGCAAAACACGCACGAGTTGGGCGACATCGTGGGCGTGGAGTCCGATGGTCGGTTCCTCCAGAATGTAGAGAGTGGATTTCCCTTTGCGGGTGGTTCGGATTTCCTCACTCGAGGACGTCGCTCTACGGGTGAGTTGGGTAACGAGCTTGATGCGCTGGGCCTCACCGCCGCTGAGTGTGGGGCTGGGTTGTCCGAGTTTGAGGTAGCCGAGGCCCGTTTCTTGGAGGAGGCCGATGGAACGACGGATCTTGGGGTGCGAGGCAAAAAACTCCATCGCCTGATCGATGGACATATCCATCACGTCGCCGATTGATTTACCGTTGTAGAGAATTTCGAGAGTGGAGGCATTGTAGCGGCGGCCTAGGCAGTCCTGGCAGGGCATGTAGCTGGTCGGCAGGAAGCTCATTTCGAGTTTGATCACCCCTTGACCGAGGCAGGATTCGCACCGCCCGCCTTCATTGTTGAACGAAAACCGACTGCTGGTGTATCCGCGCATACGGGCAGCGG
>CAIWSO010000088.1 GCA_903915315.1 uncultured Spartobacteria bacterium
CCGAGTGGCCCTTCGGCAAGCAACGAAAGGCGTTTTGTATCTTTGAATACGTCTATTTTGCCCGGCCAGATTCGATCATAGCGGACATTAACGTCGCGCGAGTTCGCACTCAGATGGGGCGGGAACTCGCACGACTGCATCCCGCCGAGGCGGACGTTGTGGTGCCGGTGCCAGATTCTGGAAACTACGCGGCGCTTGGATTCGCGGAGGAGCTCGGGATTCCCTACAGCCACGCTTTCGTCCGCAATCATTACATCGGGCGAACCTTTTTGCAGCCCAGCCAGCTGATTCGCGATTTCAACGTGCGCGTGAAGTTGAACCTCATCAAGGAGGCGGTCGCGGGAAAACGCGTCGTGGTTGTTGATGATTCGATTGTCCGGGGAACCACTGCGAGGGCGCGGATCGTGAACTTGCGTGAAGCGGGCGCAGCCGAGGTGCACATGCGCATCTCTTGTCCGCCCCACAAACATTCCTGTCATTACGGCATCGACTTTCCAGACCCGGAAAAGTTGTTGGCGAACCAGTGCTCGATCGACGAGATTCGCTCGTATCTTGGTGCTGATTCCATCGGGTACTTGGACCCAACCTCGATGGTGCGTGCAACGGGCCAGAAGCCGAGCGACTTTTGCCTGGCATGTTTTAACGGCGATTATCCGGTGCCTGTGGATCCGCAGGTTGACAAGCACGTGATGGAACGTCGCAAACGGCGTCCCAATTTGCTTGGGTCAAGCGAGTCAACCCCGTCACTCTTTCCTCAAAAACACTGAGTTCCATGGCCAAAAATTCATCCTCTTCAAACTCCCGCTCCACAAAGAAAAAAAAGGCCTACGCCGCGGCTGGCGTGGATGTAGACCTGGGCAACCGAGTAAAAAGCGGAATCCAAGCACTGGTGAAGGGCACCCATGGGCCTGAGGTGCTGGGGCGAATCGGCGGATTTGGGGGAATGTTCCGCCCGAATTTTCGCGGAATGAAAGACCCAGTTTTGGTGTCAAGCGTCGACGGCGTCGGAACGAAGCTCAAAATTGCTTTCGCTACAGGCAAGCACGATACAGTCGGACAGGATCTTGTGAACCACTGCATCAACGACATCGCGGTGATCGGAGCTAAGCCGCTTTTCTTTTTGGATTACATCGGCGCCGAGCGTTTGGAACCCGAGGTTTTCCGCGATATTCTCAAAGGCTTCGCCAAAGCCTGCAAGGCTGGGGGCTGTGCCCTGGTGGGAGGGGAGACCGCTCAAATGCCGGGCATGTATCAACGCGGCGAATATGATTTGGCGGGAACGATCGTCGGCGTGGTCGACCGCCCCAAGCTTTTGGACGGAAAACAAATTCGCGCGGGCGATGTTATTCTTGGAATGGCCTCATCCGGTCTTCACACCAACGGGTATTCGCTTGCGAGAAGCGTGCTCTTGGATCGAATGGGTTTGTCACTAAAATCCAAACCAAAGGGTCTCACCAGAACGCTTGGTGAAGAGCTTTTGAGGGTTCATGTGAATTATCAACCTGCGTTGGCCTCGCTGCCTCATGGTTTAGTGAAGGGACTTGCTCACATCACGGGTGGCGGGCTTCTCGATAACCTGCCTCGCGTTTTGCCCTCAACATGTGACGCGGTGATCGACACTCACTCATGGAAGGTGCCGGCTCTCTACACCATCATCCAAGAGGGCGGTTCGGTGGATCGTGAAGAAATGTACCAGGTATTCAACATGGGGATTGGCATGGCAGTGGTTGTTCGTGCCAAGGACGCCGTAGAAGTTGCAAAGCGACTTAAGGCGAAACCCATAGGCCGGATCGCGAAGGGTTCTGGCGTGGTCAAGCTTGAGTTCTAGTTCGCTCAGTTTGGGTCGCAGTTCCTTCTCTCGTTAGCCCCCTTAATCATGAAATTCGTGTTGGCGCTCCATCTGTTGGGCTTTGTGTCGTTAGTGCTTTCGCCAATTCAGGCGAGGGCGGATGCGATTTCAAAGGTGATGCAGAAGTTTGTGGATGATCGGGAGGTGTCAGGAGTTGTGACGCTGGTTGGCTTGCGAGACGGAGTCGAACATCTGGAGGCGGTTGGAAAAAGTGATCTCGCGGCGGGGCGGGATATGCAGAAGGACGATTTGTTCTGGATTGCCTCCATGACAAAGCCAATGGCGGCGATTTGTGTGATGATGCTTATCGAGGAGGGAAAGCTCTCCGTTGATGACCGGGTTGAAAAGCATTTGCCGGAGTTTAAGAACCAATGGTTGGTGCAATCCAAAGATTCCAAACAGATGGTCCTCGGCAGACCCCAGCGGGCCATCACGGTCCGCGATTTATTGACTCACACCTCTGGCATCAGCGACGTGAAAGCGCCTCGCCCGAACTGCAGTCTTGCTGAGCTCGTAATGGGATACTCACGGGAGCCTCTCGCGTTCGAGCCGGGTTCCAAGTGGAGCTATTCGAATCCCGGGATCAACACGCTTGGACGGCTTGTGGAAATTGCGAGTGGCATCCCGTTTGCGGAGTTTATTCAAAACCGCCTTTTCAACCCACTCGGAATGAAAGACACCACCTTCTGGCCCACAAAGGAACAGCAGCCCAGGGTCGCGAAGAGTTATAAGCAAAACAAAGAGAGCCATCAGCTCGAGGAAACGACCGTTTACTTCACTGAAGGCAATTTAGAGGATAGAAGCCGAACGCCGTACCCAGCGGGCGGCCTGTACTCGACTGCGAAGGATGTCGCCTGTGTTTACCAAATGATGCTTTCCGGAGGCACGTTTCGCGGGCAAAAAATTCTCAGGCCGGAGACGGTGCAGTTGATGACCACTACACAGACTGGCGACATCAAGACCGGTTTTGTCGACGGCATGAGTTGGGGGCTCGGATTTCAGGTTGTGAAAGAGCCCGTTGGTGTCACTGCAGCTTTGGCAAAGGGCAGCTTTGGTCACGGCGGTGCGTATGCAACTCAGAGCTGGGCTGACCCGGTCGCTGGGAAGATCTACATCCTGATGATTCAACGTTCGGGAATGCCCAACGGGGATGGGGCTGCTATTCGCGAGGCATTTCAATACACAGCCGCTGGATTGCGCTAGCGCTCATCGGAATTTTAGTATGAAC
>CAIWSO010000089.1 GCA_903915315.1 uncultured Spartobacteria bacterium
ATACATTGGCATTGATGTCACATCTGCATTTTGAAAATGGACGCTTCCTCCATTGGGGCGTACCAAGCCGACAATCATATAAAAAGTGGTGGTCTTACCGGCCCCATTGGGTCCGAGTAATCCGACGATCTCTCCCTTTTTGACATTGATATCAACGCCATTGACCACCGAGCGACCATTATAGATTTTCACCAAGCCCTCGGTACGAAGCAAAGAGGTGTCATTATCAGTCGAGGAGCTCATTTCTGGTCGGAGGAATCAGTAATGAGAGTTTTGCTTCCACCGATAGTCCGGGACTGCCCGCTGTTCTTCAAGATCATGATAGTGGATTCCTCGGTGGCGACCTGTTGATTGATGCCTTGTTGAATGGATGGCCATTTGCGCATCACGACTTCTCCGGTAGCGGGTTTGTAGGTCACCTCACCGGCGCGACCAATGGATTTGGCAGCCGTGCTTTTAGGGTCTGACTTTTCTTGGATGATCACCACGTTTCCGGTGGCGTCCACCGATTCCAGACCCTTTTGATCCTTGCCCAGATGGACTAGTAGATTGTCACAAGTGAGAGTAAATTGGGTATCGCGAACGACCACGCCCCCACTGAACTCGGCGATGTTTTTTGCGTTGTCGTAGGAGGCTTCTCCGTTTGCCGTGATTTCTGTTTGTGCGCCCTTCGGACGCTCCCCACCGATCGGATTAATAAAACCGAGCGCATTTTTACTTTTGGCCTCAGGCGAGGCACTGGCAGCAGGTTGCTGGGCATTAGCTAAACCCAATGTCAGAATGACAGAAAAAAGGGATGTTAAGAAATATTTGATGGGCTTCATGGAAGGGTATTTTCGGTCGAAATGACCATTTTTACATTACCTCGAATCGTACCAAAACGAGTCTGGGTGTTGAATTCAATATTATCACCGGTGATGACAAAATCGGAACGCTTGATGAGGGCTCCTTTGTGACCAGTCAGGATGCGTGAATCGAGGTTAAATAACGATTGGGGGAGTTCAACGAAAATCTTGTTTCCCTCATTGTCGAGAACCTCCAGCTTCACATTGGTCATCTCAATCTGACTCTCATCGATTTTTTTTGCCGATTCCGTCTCAAAGGCCATCGCCAACTTTCCAGACGCATCATAATGGGGGATTTTTAGCCCAAGAACTGGAATTCCCACCGGAACCGGCACATCAATTTTCTCGGTTGTCGAAGGTGCCGGAATAGGCGCCGCGATCAGAGGCGAACACCCGATGGATAGAAAGCACAGAAACGTTGCGAGTTTATAATACGACATCGCGAATGGCTTTGAGTTGCCTGATCAGGCGGGGGAGATCCTCAAGAGGAACTTGGTTCGGGCCATCGGAAAGCGCCGCAGCGGGATTTTCGTGCGTTTCCAGAAAAACTCCATCACATCCCGCAGCCACGGCAGCTCGCGCCAATACTGGAGCCAACTTACCATCACCTCCCGTTGTCTCGCCAGCGCCACCAGGACGCTGCACGGAATGCGTCGCATCAAAGATGACCGGACACCCGATTTCCTGCATCCAAGGGATAGCGCGCATGTCAGCAACAAGATTGTTGTATCCAAATGTCGTGCCTCTCTCCGTAAAGAAATAATTTTGGCATCCGTTGGCTTCGAGCTTAGATGCGACATTCTTCATATCCCAAGGAGCTAGAAACTGACCTTTTTTCACATTCACGATACGACCAGTCTTGGCCGCAGCGACAATCAGATCGGTCTGGCGGCAGAGAAAAGCGGGGATTTGAAGAATGTCGATGAACTCCCCCGCAATTGCGGCCTCCTCGGGATTGTGAATGTCGGTTGTGACAGGCACCCCGTGGGCAGCACCAATCTCGCACAACAACTGACAACCATCGCGGACCGATGTGCCTCTAAAGGACTTCGCAGATGTGCGATTGGCTTTATCGTAGGAGGCCTTAAAAACAAAATTTACCCCCTCCCCGTCACAGATCGCCTTGATTTTAGTGGCCATACGGCGCGTGAATTCGGGGGTTTCGATCACGCAAGGGCCGAGAATGAAGAGCAAATCACGGCCACCTAGGACAGTCGGGCCGATTTTTAATTCAGAACGATATGACATTGGTGACGATCGTATTCATCCGGGGAGAATTCCGCAAAGATTTTCGTGTATTCAAGCCGCATTTCCTCCGATGTGATCGGAGGCGATTTCACGTAATCCAGTCAGCGTTTCGACGCGCTGGAGCCGTTCCCGAAGGCGTGCCCCGCCGGGCAAGCCGCGTGTATAGGCCATCAACCTAGCGCGCATCGATTTCATGGCCTGAGCTTCCTGCCCCTTCCACCAATCGATTTCCTTCGCACAGTGATTCTCAATAAATGCCCATTTATCAGCGAGAGTCACACACTCACTAGCTTGCCCACTGAGGGCGGCACGGATCTCCCGGAATATCCACGGGTGATTCATCGCCGCGCGACCGATCATGATTCCGGTGGCGCCACTTTGCCGCCAGCGCTCAAGGGCCACGGTGGCACTATCGATATCCCCATTTCCAATGACTGGAATTTTGACCGCTTGAACAACAGAGGCGATCACTTCCCAATCGGCCTCGCCGGAATACCCTTGCTCCTTGGTGCGACCATGGACAGCCAATCTCGAAATCCCCTCTCCCTCAAGAATACGGGACGTTTCGACTGCATTCACCGAGCGGGAATCCCAGCCAATCCGGATCTTCGCGGTGACCGGCAAGCCATTCGCCGCCGCGACCACGGAGCGAGCCACGTTCGCAAGAAGAGGGCAATCCTTGAGAAGAGCGGATCCCCCATTTCGGGAAACAACCTTATTCACAGGGCATCCAAAATTCAGATCAATAAAATCCGGCGAAACCCAGTCGATCACCGCTTTGACCGCTTCCGCAAGACGATCTGGATCGGCACCGAAAAGCTGGACCCCGAGCGGACGTTCGTCGGATTGGAATTCCAAGTAGCGACTCGTGCGCTCATTCCGATGCAAGATACCCTCGGCGGAAACAAACTCCGTCGTCAGGACATCAGCCCCCAGATCCTTGCACAGACGTCTGAAGACGGTATTCGTCACACCGGCCATCGGAGCCAAGAACAATAGGGGCCTTGGGCCGGCGATCGAATCCATCAGGCGGGAGGACTCAAAAGGGCACTCACCTCCCGTTGCACATTCGGAATTTGCTCCAAACTGAGATGGGGATTGGTCAGAACAAACGTATCACCAGAGGCGATATGCTCGTAGACAAGCATATCCTTATCTTGGCTTTCCATAGGGCGAAGGAGTCGCTTTCTCTCAAGCATGAGAGCGAGGATGTAGCGGGTATTGTGATGTGCAGGATCGTTCTCCTCGATGAGACGTCTCAGCAACCCCTCCGCATCATCACGCGGAATAGCCTCAGGCGGGCGTTGAGCGGGAGGTTCGTATTTCGTCTTCCAAAACGAAAACGGCTGGATGTTTTCATTGCGCTCTTTCCAAGCCGCCTCGGAAAGATCCTCACGACGAAAGCCCTCCGCATCACGAACAAGCAGAGTGTAAAAATATTCGCCCTCTTGAAATTCCGCACCCGTTTGCGAGCACCGATGCGACCTTGATTTGATGTCCCAGTCCGCCTGCATTATTGGATCCTCGGCATTTTAAGTTTCGGCATATCGCGATTGGTCGACTTCATCCAGAGCATAAAGAGACCAATAAGAAAAAACACAAACATCGGTCCCCAGGCTGCGACAACGGGCGAGACCCGATTCCCCTTGCCCAATGCAATGAACACAAGGCTCACGAACACCAGTGAAAAAAACATCCCAATCGCCGTCGCCACACCGCCCAACACCCCCCGCCGGGAGTAGACAATCGCACAAGGAGCGGCAACAAAGATGACCAGAAAACAGATCGTCGGCATAGCCCAACGGTAATGCCAATGCGTGAGATACGGAGCCAACCGACTAACGGGGAAATCACTATTGTATTTGAGATAATCATTCAACTCCTCGACCGAAAGAAAATCGGCATTCAGCATCGAACTCGCAATGCGCCACGGCGTCTCAGACCAACCATCCATTCGGATTTGATCGCTCAGTTCGGCCTTTAAAATATCACCCTCCGTATTCATTTCGACATAGCGGGCATCGGCGAGTTTCCATTGCAGGAGATTGGAATCAAAGGTCGCCTCGCGTGCATACCACTGTTGAACGATCGAACCATCAGCATCCTGCTGGACAATTTGAACGCCCGTCAAACGCGCCCCGCCAAGCGGCATTCGGGATACAAACCACGTGCGCCTATCCTCTCTATTACGAAAAAGATGGGCTC
>CAIWSO010000090.1 GCA_903915315.1 uncultured Spartobacteria bacterium
GGTGCGCTCCTAGAGCCGATGCGGATTCCGCTGACAAGCTCGTCACTCCGCTGAGCGAGAGCGAGGATCCTGCCGCACCCTGTGCAAGCGATTCGGCTGCAGTGGGCGATAGCGTGGTCAGCCCATCGAGGTACAGGCTTCCATCTCGGTGCTTTGAAAATTCTTTGGCTGCCCGATCTGACAGATCAGTTAGACCTTGGAGAAAGATAGTTCCCCTAAACTGCGCCAAAGCCCTCGCTGAGGCATCTGACAACGAAGTTAATCCAGACAAAGATATACTTTGCCCGCAGAGACTGTCCACTTCGGCATCGTTTTCCGAAAGGATAAAAGCCGCGGCATCCGTTATACTGGTAAACGATTCAATCTCGACTTCCGAGGGGTTCCGCAAATAGCGGCGGGCCACCTCCTCGGTGATCATGAGATGATCTTCGGAACCTGCATATTCAGCGGAGACAGGAACGCTCCCGGAGTATGTCATTACTTGATCATTCACGACCGCCGTCATGTCTCCGGCGAAGCGTTCCTCACAAGAACTGCATTCCCATTGATTCGCCTTCGATTTCCAAATGATATCTTGGGAGTTGCAGTAGGGACATGATTCGGGGCCGCCTCGCGGTTCGGAAGGCACCTCTGTGGCAGCAGAAACCTTGACCGAGGTCTGAAACGAGGCCGAGAAGCCCTTGAAACCCTCACTCAAGGTGCAAACGCGCCCATCGTAATCCTCCAGTTCCAACGATGATTCCTGGGGCACAACACTCACCTCTACCCATGCCCCAGTCAATGCTTTGCCCTCGGAGAACGCAGAGCTTGAGCCCATAAAGAGCGCGTCAATCAACAAGCCTGTGTTGCTGTCGAGGATTTTTGAAACGGCAGCACCAACCTCCTCCTCACAAACGTCCTCATAACCCGCCTCTCCTGTCGCAATGGCAGCCTCGTCCTCTTCATCAAGTGTCCGGAAATCGTCGCAATCGGTTTCTTCATCAATCGTCCGGAACTCGTAGACATCGGTTTCGATGTTTCGAAACCAACCGCCACTCTCCTCGGCTGCATTTTGCCGCAGAGATCCAGACCAGTAAGAGAATAACCCTAGTTCGCCATCCCTTGCATCAAACTTGAATACCGCCTGCTTAAAGTGTGGAACCTTGGCAAGAATCTGGTCGAAGATTGCTCTGCCACACATGTTTGGATTTCGCTCGCTTTCTTCATGCATAATTTCTTCCTAGAAACTTTCGTGATTCACGCCGAGTGATTGATACGGAGGAGGTCAGTAAAATCAACGTATCCTCGCGCTCAATTCGCATTCTTCAAAATTCTCGTACTGGATCAACAGTCCCCTGAATCCAGCAGGCACGTCAAAAACCCACCGCGTGTCCATCGATGCATTGGGACGCCAGTCGAGAGGAATGGTTATCGTTTCAGCATCGGCGCGCCTTTTCGTAATCACCAGCAGAACCCCTTCACAACCGCCTCGATCAACACACTTGAGCGCCTGCCCACTAGGAATAATCGCGCGTAGAATTTCGCTCCGGTTCTCTTCGTCATTGACGATATTTTCAAGAATGGTTCCAGAGGGTATATCCCAATGATTTTCCTTTGCGCCGCCTCTGCGGGCGGAATTTCCATCGATGCATACGTTTAACTCGCGGAAGCCTGCAAAGTCATCTGACCCGCCGCTCAAGAAAAACGCCGCCCACTCGACTCCCTGCGTGCTACTTTCGATGGAAGACAGTATGCGACTCAATGGGTTGCTCATAGCGAAGGAACATAGTTTGCATGAAGCCTGACGGGGACTCGTAAAACTCAGCAAAGCTGCATAGTAGGGCGATAGATTCGCTCAAAGGGGCACTATTTGCAGGAAAATCTTGTCCTCAATCCACCGCAACCGCGTGGAAAGAAAGTGCGCTGTTACCCGCCTCCGATGGGGTGAGCAGCGGCCCGAGGGCGTTGTCCATCCAAGGCAGCAGCCTCATGGTGCAAAAGTAATCTTGGAGGGTTGGGATGAATTTTTGACGAAAGTCTTCGAGAATATGCTGCTCGGCAATACTCCTCACGTGAACCTTGTCACCGGCTGAATTCATCCAGTGGACACCGTGGGCGCGATTGTGCGCGAGCAGAGCCAAAAAGTCCGTGATGAACGCATCCGGCAGAGCGTATTTATCCATCAAATCTCCCAAGGCTTTGAAATCGACGCCGAATATTTTCTGAATGTAATAAGCGCCCGCCGTGGAATGGAAAACAGCGCGGTGGCGATTGTCTCCCAAGAAAGCTTTTGAACTGTCCATGAACTCATGCAATTCAAGATAGTCGCTGGGCGCGCCACCGAACTTCTGCGCGGAACTGCAGGAGTGAACATCTGCTTTGGACATAGGGATCAATCAGCCAAATTCATTTGCTATTAACGCTAGTCACCACAGCAACCCCAAGAACGATTGCGGTCAGCATCAAACCATTTTCGGTCGGGTAGCCCTCGGTTCCCCGAGTCCACGGTATCATTTTCGCCGCGTACCACGAAACTGTCATGATAACCGTGTGCATGAGCGGTCCCGCAATCAACGCGGAGAAGCTTCGGACACGGATGAATGAAATCAAGCCGTCGATCAAACCTACGATGACCCCGACGGCTGGAATCAACATCCACATATTGAACCCAGCATCACCGATTTTGCATCCCGGTATAAGTTTTGAAGCAACGAGGAAACCCAAAAAGTAGATAAAACCGAGAATCATGTCCTAAGCTTAGTGAAGATTCCGTTTAATGCGCAAGGAGAATTAACTTTTCGCGATTTGGTTAACCTCAAATTGGCATCCACACACCGCCCGTCACCGCCTGTTGGCGATCCTCACCGATCGAAAATTCCTTAACCTATCGCGCAAAGTGGGTTCCCGGCGGATCGGCTGCATCACGAGAAACCGGCCGTCCAAAA
>CAIWSO010000091.1 GCA_903915315.1 uncultured Spartobacteria bacterium
AGACCATGATGCGGCCGAGTTCTCCGCGATAAAAGTGCGAAACCGCCGTGACGTAGCAGGGGTCCTTGAGGTGGGGACTGGTTGCTCCCGAATGATCGTCGGAATCTGTCATGAGTTTACCGCATCCTTGGCGATGAGTTGAGCTCTAGCTTCCTCCAGAAGTTGGCGTTCCCGCGCATTGAGGCTGCCCATGCCGCTGCGGGAGATTTTTTCCAGAATCGGGTCGATCGAGATGATGGGATTCTCCTCCGGGATTTCGGGCCGCGAGGGCGCGGGCCGTCGAAACGGAATAGCCCTAGCGCTCACCGCAGAGCGTTCCGGGCGATCGAACCGGCCTTGGAAGTAGCCGACAATCACGCATGCCGTCACGCAATCCACACCCAGCGCGGTGAGGGAAGTGTAGTCGGCCAGCGCGAGGCATTGGAGCGAGTTGATCGCCAGCAGGGCGAGGGCGACCCAGCGTGCTTGGATACTGAATAAAATCTCCGCAGTCGGATAAAGGAGGGCGAAGGCGACGAAAATTCCGAAGTGCAGTGCGCTCGATCCCCAGTAAATGGATGGCCATCCGGCCCAACTTGCAGCGGCCAAAACCAATGGCGGAGCGACCAGCAGGGCGGCGTAAAGCTTGATGAAGGCCTTGCGACCGAGAAAGACTTCGATTTCTTTTCCAAAAGCAACCAGCAGGTAAAGCTCGACAAGCAAAAGCCAATAAGACGGACGGTGAACGAAAGCATAAGATCCCGCCTGCCAGAGACTCCAGTCCGTCGTGAACGCTTGGCTGGAGAAGGCAACAGATTGCAAAAACTCTTCTGCTCCTGCCGCCATCGCCACAGCGGTAAGGATGAGCGTAAGGCCATGCACTCCCGCGAGCGCCGTGCTCACATAGACGGGAAAATTTCCGATCCAGGTGAGAGGGCCTTCATTTTCTGGACTCCGCTGGGCCATCATTTACGACGTAACCCTATTCCTGTCTCGGCCAAGGCACAAGTGGGAACTCGCATCAGGAAGATCCCTCACCGTGCGATCGGCTTTTTGAAGTTGCACGGAGGGTGGGGTGGCGGCAAAGTCAATGAATGGGAGCCTTATTGATAGCACTCGTGGTTATTGCCGTTGTTTTCGTCTTTCTGATCCTCTTTGTGATCGGGCAATACAACCAACTCGTCACTCTTCGCAATCGCTTTAAAAATGCGTTTTCGCAGATCGATGTGCAGCTCAAGCGCCGGTATGATTTGATCCCGAATTTGGTGGAAACCGCCAAGGGCTACCTCAAACACGAGAGTTCCACACTCGAAGCCGTCATCCAGGCTCGTAATGCGGCGCAGTCCGCCGGTGGTCGTGCCGCTGCAAATCCCGGCGATCCGCAGGCTATGAGGGAACTGGGTGGAGCCGAATCCGGACTCAGCGGAGCGCTCAGCCGCTTGATGGTTGTCGCCGAAGCCTATCCCGACCTGAAGGCGAATCAGAACATGATGCAGCTCACCGAGGAGCTGACCTCCACGGAAAACAAGGTCGCCTTTGCCCGTCAGGCCTACAATGACTCGGTGATGACCTACAATACGAAGCGCGAGCTTTTCCCCACGAATCTCATTGCGGGTCTTTTCCAATTTGCAGCGGCTGAGCTTTTCCAAGTGGATAGCGCCGCGGAGAGGCAGGCTCCGAAAGTCTCCTTCACATGATTCCCGTCACCCCGACGCGCGCCGCATTTATCGAAAAAGCGGCCACGGCCCGCGTGCTGCAAGTCTCCTGCGAGATCGTCGCTGATGGCGATACGCCCGTGTCGGCCTTTGCGAAGCTTTGCGGCGAGGCACCTTCCTTTCTCCTCGAGTCCGCCGAACAA
>CAIWSO010000092.1 GCA_903915315.1 uncultured Spartobacteria bacterium
GTATGGATACCTCGAGACATTGAACGAGCGACCGAGCGGAAAGAATGGGAGTGCCATTCGCAACCTATCTCGGTTTGTCGAAAAACCCGACCTCGAAAAAGCCACGGCCTATTTGGAGAAGGGGAACTTCTTTTGGAATTCGGGCATCTTTGTTTGGCGCGTCTCCACCTTTGTCGAGGAAGCCCGGCGTCAATTGCCCGCGCTCGCGGATTTTGTTGAGAGTCTCAAATCTCCAAGCGATCTCCCAGCCTTGTTGGCTGAAAAATTCGCAACATTGCCTAAGATTTCGGTGGATTACGCCATCATGGAAAATGCACGCGAGGTCTTGACCGTGCTGGCCGAATTCGATTGGGATGACGTCGGAGCTTGGACTGCGTTGCCAGCGCATATCGCGCCTGACGCAGATGGAAATTGCATCCGAGGATCCGTGGTGGGCCATGATGCTCATGAAAATATCGCTATCTCCAACGGGCGACTCATCGCGCTTTGTGGAGTGAGTGACCTGGTTGTGGTGGAAACGCCAGATGCGATTCTGGTTTGTGCCAAGGCCAGCGTGCAGGATGTGAAGGCCCTCCAGCCTCACCTCCCGCCGGAGTTGAAATAAATTGCGGAGTTGGCGTTGCTGATATCCATAGCGGGAAGTTATTAAGTCAGCCGATTGATGGTTTAGTGGAGTTCGATCTCGGCTACACGAACGACGAGGATTGTGCCGTAGGGATAGCCTGTGAAATCGATGGCGGCGAGTCCGTCCTGCGGGTTGTGCGTGAATTTTAGTGCCTCTTGATTATCCATCCATCGAGCACTTCGGATCGCGCGATCGAGCCCCTTGATCGGGCGTGGGCCTGTGCCGCCGAGGCTGACTGTGACGTTGCCGTGTCCGCTGATGGCGAGATCGAAAACGAAGTAATAAAGTTTTCCCTTGGCTTCCAGAATGAAGTCTCGGCCTTGGCAGGCAAAGGAGGTTGGTTTTCCCTCGTAAATCGGATCGCTGTATCTTGCGACCCATTCCCCGGCACGGCGAAGTGCTGCTGTCTCGAAATCCGGAATGCGGCCCGTGGCGGTGGGGCCGACGTTCAGGAGATAATTGGCGCCGGCACGGCGGCAGTGAGCGAGGTTCTGGATGATATCGCTGGGGGATTTGTAGGCGAAGTCGGAGCTTCCAATGCCCCAATGGGCGTTCATCGTTTGGCACATTTCACCCGAGATATATTTGGGCCAACCCTCACGATTCATGGGGTGGGGGAGGGATTGCTCGAAGGTGACGCTATCAATCTCGGGGTGTCCCAGTTGGCCTTCACTTCCGATGCCGGTGTTGTTGATGATCATGGTATCGGGTTGGTGAGAGCGGATCATTTTGTAGAGCCGATCTTCCTTCCAATCCGCCTTCCGGGACCAGTTCCCATCAAACCAAAATCCCCCGATCTCGCCGTAGTGCTTGCAGAGTATCTCCACGCAGGCGTGAAGATAGTCCAGATAATCGTCGAACTTCGTTTGGTCGCAGGTGTCGCTTTGCCAACTCCAGTCGAGGGTGGCGTGGTAAAAGAAGGGGACAATACCCTCCGCCCGGCATCCCGAGACGAATTCCGCGACAAGATCGCGGCCAGCAGGCGTGTGGAGGGCATCGTGCTTGGAGAGGCCACGGGTATCGTAGAGGCTAAATCCCTCGTGGTGGCGCGTGGTGAGGACGATATACTTCATTCCAGACTCGCGCGCGAGTCGTGCGATAGATCGCGCGTCGAAATCCTCCGCCGTGAATGTCCTTTCCAGCTCGTTGTACTTATCGAACGGGATTTTTTCCAAGTTTTGAATCCATTCTCCTTTGCCTAGTTGAGAGTAGAGTCCCCAATGGATGAACATCCCGTAGGCGAGGGATTCGAAGTCAGCGATGCGTGGAAGTGGCGTTGGGATCGGCATGGTTTTA
>CAIWSO010000093.1 GCA_903915315.1 uncultured Spartobacteria bacterium
GAGCGGGCGTTAGCTCCCCACATCCACGCTGCCATGCAGTCCGCCGCAGCAAAGGTCAAGGATCCTGTCGCTATTGTGAAGGCCGTTGTGCGCGCTGTAGAAAAAATACCGAACGCTCGCTTGGATTATGCTGAGGCGGTGGATGCGGTGACTTTGATGGCGCTCAAAAATCGAAAATCTGAGGGACGTCTCGCCGTGGCTGTTTTTCTGGGAAAAGCCCGCTTGATAGATAATATCCCCCTTCCTCCACTGAAATGAGAGAATTTGATTTCATCGTTCTTGGCAGCGGAATCGCCGGACTTTCCTTCGCCCTCAAGGCGGCCAAGGTGGGATCTGTCGCACTTATCACCAAGCGTGGACGTGCGGATTCCAATACAGCTTGGGCGCAAGGTGGCGTGGCCTGCGTGATGAGTGATGAGGATTCCTTTGAACTCCACATTCGGGACACACTCGATGCGGGAGCCGGACTTTGCCACGAGGATGTGGTTCGCGCCGTCGTTACTGAGGGGCCTGCCCGCATCGATGAGCTTATGCATCTTGGTGTCCATTTTGATCATCGAGAGAATGGCAATGGCGGCAATGAACTGGATCTCGGGCGCGAGGGGGGGCATTCCAAACGCCGTGTTCTGCATTTTCAGGATGCCACTGGTCGCGAGATCGAACATCGCCTTCTCGAGCAGGTCGCTGCGCACTCACGGATCGAGGTGATGGAAAATCACATGGCGGTGGATTTGATCACCACCGGCAAGCTGGGTTACGCCATGGAAAATTCCTGCGTGGGCGTTTATGTGCTCGATGAATCCACCGGCGTGGTCGAAACTCTGCGAAGCGATGTCACGGTTGCCGCGACGGGTGGATGCGGAAAAGTTTATCTCTACACAACGAATCCGGATGTCGCCACTGGTGACGGCGTGGCCATGGCCTGGCGAGCGGGTGCGGCCATCGCGAATATGGAATTCATTCAGTTCCATCCGACCTGCCTCTACCATCCGGATATCAAATCATTCCTTATATCGGAGGTGGTGCGCGGTGAAGGAGGCATTCTGATCAATGAGCGTGGGCAACGCTTCATGGAGCACCACAATCCCCAAAAGGAACTCGCACCCCGCGATATCGTCGCCCGCGCCATCGATGCGGAAATGAAGCGTAGTGGTGCGAAATGTGTGTATCTCGACATCACCCATAAACCGGCCGACTTCATCATCAGTCGCTTCCCGACGATTTACGAAACCTGCCTGCGTTATGGTCTTGATATCACAAAAAAACCCATCCCTGTCGTGCCGGCGGCGCACTATCAATGCGGAGGAGTGAAAGTTGACATCAACGGAGAGACCTCTTTGCGTGGTCTTTTTGCCATCGGAGAGGTCGCCTGCAACGGTCTCCACGGAGCGAACCGCCTTGCGAGCAACTCCCTTCTCGAGGGAGTCGTTACCGCCCACCGTGCGTTTGAAAAATCCACACGTCAACGGCGTGAGCGTCTTTCCTTCGATTTGCCCGAGTGGCGCTCCGGCGAAGTCCAGGACGTCGACGAGCTTGTTGTGATATCGCACAACTGGGAGGAAATCCGGCGACTGATGTGGGATTACGTGGGCATCGTGAGAACCGACAAGCGACTGCAGCGTGCAGCTACGCGTTTGAGAAACCTTCACGCTGAAGTGCAGGAGTTCTATTGGAATTTCAAGGTTTCAACCGACCTCCTGGAGTTGAGAAATCTGGTTACAGTCGCCTCGCTTGTCGTGGACTGCGCCCTGAGTCGCAAGGAAAGTCGAGGTCTCCACTATACGCTGGATCATCTTGAGCGCGATGACGTGCGGTTTTCGCACGATACGATCACGCGGCGGAATTAATCGGTGTGAGGACGGAGAGTTTGCTTGGCGAGATTCGGAACTCGCACGGGAGTACGCCTGCCACCTCGCCGTCGAGTTCAAATGGAACCTCATCCGCGCTTCGTACCCTCACTGAGGAGGCCTGAAAATATTCGACATCGGGAAGGGTGAGATGAGTCCCAAAGGCGATGGCTTGAAAATAACGCACCACATCCCAGTGGCTCTGATTTTTAAAAACGACGATATCTAGTAACCCGTCATGAAGGTCGGCTTTTTTGAAGAGAGGAAAGGGGCCGCCATAAAGTCGCCCATTGCCGATCAGGACAAATCGACCTTCTCTCGTCGGAATCCCATCTCCCTCGATGATGAGCGAGGGCGGTTTCACTGCTGCGACTTGGGCCAAGGTGAGAAGATAGCTCAGCGGGCCGAGCGTTTTCTTGGACTCCGTTGTGGTTTGCTGCACGACGGCAGCGTCCAATCCGACTCCGGCAAGTTGAATGAAATAGTGTCCATTCGCTTGAGGGAGATCGAGGGGGCGGGCGTGTCCCTGCTGGATCACCTCCCATGCCCGCTCGATGTTGCCTTGCGGAATGCCGATCTCCGACGCAAAGACATTCATTGTTCCCACGGGGAGAATACCCAAGTTGGAGCCGGATTCCGCCATGCCGTTGACCACCTCGTTGACCGTGCCGTCTCCGCCAGCGGCGACTATGGTTTGGAATCCCTCAGCCGCTCCTTCAGCAGCCAAGCGGCAAGCGTCGCCAGAGGTCGTTGTGAGGCGAACAACAGGATCACCCGAGAGTGCCTCGATTTTGCTCCGCAGTTTGCCGGCACGGTCGCTCCGTGCGGTGGGATTAAAAATAACAAGGGTCTTATTCACACTTCACTTTCGGGATAGGAGCGGTAGCTTGTTCGCGTGCGTTCGATTGCCAAGCCAATTCTATTTCTTGCCGGAGGGGGTGGGCTCCTTTTTGGGGCATTGGTTCTTATTGTAAATATCTACCTGCAATCGGGAAATGTTCAGGACCGCATGCGGGCCGCTATTTCAGATGCTGCGGGAGTGCCTGTCAAAATCGAGCATTCCTCTTTCACTCCCTGGTCGGGATTCACGTTTTCCGGACTTAGTCTTCCTCCGCAGGGCCAATCTAAAGTTCCGGCGCTTTCGATTTCCTCCCTCCGCGTTCGGGTTCAACTTCTGTCTCTGTTTCAGCGTGAAATCGTGGTTAAGGAAGTGATTTTTTTAAAACCGGTACTTGTATCGGTTCCGACGTCATCGGGAAGGTGGCCGCTGACAAAAAACGAGATCCCAGCCGCGCCTGCTCCGGCTGTTATTTCTCTCTCTGTTCCTAATGTTGGATCTGTATCGGTCTCAACACCGGTCGCCCCACCTTCTCTAGTTGAAAGCGCTTCCGAGTCGCATTCCCAGCCTTTGAGGGTTCTCTCTCGACCTGAGGTTCAAGTGGGCGCTGTACAGGTCCGAGATGGCAAGGCGGTTTTTTACGATTCTGAAGGGAATCCGTTTTTTGAGTTTGAAAACATCTTCATCGACTCCCATGTCGCTTCGGATCGATCTCTCGCGGGAAATATCCGCATCGAAAAAATCACCGTTGCCGGTGTTTTTCATCCCGCGCATCTGCGCGCGCGATTTGACTGGAGTGGGGGTAGGTTGGTTGTCTCGGATGTGTTTGCCGACTGGGCTGATGGCTCTGTTTTTGCCCGATTTGCTGTGAATTCGGCATCGAATCCCACTTTTGAAAGTTGGATGGCAGTGCAGAATGTTTCGGTTAAAAACCTGTCGGAGGATGCCGGGATCAGTGGCAGTGGAAAGCGGGGTAAAATTTTTGCCAATGGGACGATGGATGGAACGATTGGGTTCCCTGAAACCTATACTGGCAGTGCTTCAGTTTCGCTTGTTGAGGGGAGATTGGAGCCGCTAGATGTGATCCGTCAGATCGGCGACCTGCTGGGTGTGGATGAATTAAAAATGCTCGAGCTCAAGCAAGCGGACGCCAATGTGACGATCCGGGATGGCAAAGTCATCGTCGATAAAATGTCCGTGGCTTCAAATAACTTCATCATGGATGCAACTGGGGAGAGCGGCTTCAACGGAGCACTCAGTTTGGCGGCTCGATTTCATGTGAACGAAAAAATCCGCAAGGAATCTAGAGGTCTCATTGGAGGCAATTTTGAGCCCTCGGAATGGGATGGTTATACTCACATGCCGTTTCGTGTTTCCGGCACGCTTGCCCGCCCTAAGACCGATCTTCTCGATAAGTTAGTCGGGACTCGCATCAGTCAAGATCTTGGCGGACTCATCAATAGTTTCCTTCGGCCAATCCAAGGGCAGAAAAAAAAGAAATCCTCAAAACCGGTCCCTGTGGTGACTCCGGAACATTAAGAGACGATGCGGATTATTTCAGGTAGCGCCGGCGGTCGTCCTCTCAAAGCTCCCCCAGATGGGCTTAGGCCAACAATGGATCGAGTCAAGGGTGCCGTTTTTTCAAGTTTGGGAGATTTGGTTCCGGGCGCTGTTGTGCTCGACCTCTTTGCCGGTTCGGGAGCTATGGGAATCGAAGCGCTTAGCCGCGGTGCTTCCGCGGCACTAATGGTCGACAGCAATGAACGATGCATACGCTGTATTCATGAGAATCTGAAGATGGCAGGAGTCTCTGCGAATGTTCAAACGATGGATGTTTACCGATTCCTGGATTTTCATATTACGCCGGAGAGTTTTGATATCATTTTTGCCGACCCTCCGTATTCCAAGAAACCCGAAGATGTGAAGCACGCGGAGGCCCTTGCAACCTCGTTCAAGTTGGCTGCGGCACTGAAGCCGGGTGGGTTGTTTGTCTTGGAAAAACAGGCTTCCGGGACGCTTGATGGAAGTCTCTTTGAGGTGATCAAGGCGAAGCGCTATGGCGGCAGCGAAATCCTTTACTTGGCTAGGAAATGATTCAAGTCGCCCGCTTCTTTTACAACCTGTTTTTCCCGATCGTGCTATTGCTGTTGTTGCCGGGATTTCTGATTCGAATGACTCGGCGTGGGAATTACAGGCATAAATTCGGTCAGCGTTTTGGGATCTATTCCGCCGGTGTGCGCGAAAAGTTGCTCTCCACAAATCGGGTGTGGATACATGCGGTGAGCGTGGGTGAAGTGAATATCGCGCTGAAGCTCATCCAGTCCCTGCGGGATGCCGATCCTGAGTTGGCTTTTGTACTCTCAACCACAACCTCGACCGGATTCAAACTCGCTTTGAGTCGAAAATCAGCGTGGCTGGAACCGATTTATGGGCCGCTCGATTTTTACCCCATCGTCCGGCGCGTTGTGCGATTGATCCGCCCCCGCTGTCTGATTCTCGTGGAGGCGGAGGTTTGGCCTAATCTCGTTTGCGAGGTTCGCCGATCTGGTGCCAAAACGGCGCTTGTGAATGCGCGTCTTTCCCCGCGTTCTGAAAAACGTTACCGCGCCGTGAGCTGGATCACGGCCCCGATTTTCAATCAACTCGATCTCCTCTGTCTCCAAGAACCGTGTGATGCAGATCGCTGGAAATCTCTGGGGCTTGATCCTGCCAAGCTTGTGCTCACGGGCAGCATCAAGTTTGATGATGGTGCAACAGCGCACCGCACCGCGCGTGATTTTCGCCCTGTGCTGGATGAGATCGGGGTTTCAGTGGGCGCCCCCATTCTTCTAGGCGGCAGCACATTCGAGGGCGAGGAGCTTATTTTAGCCGAGGTCTTCAAAGAGCTTCGAAAATCCCACCCCAACTTGTTTCTGATCCTCGTGCCCCGTCACCACGAGCGTGCTGACTCAGTGGCACGTCAACTCGAACAGGCGGGGCTTGTGGTCATGCGACGGACCAAGCACTTTACCGAAGGCAAGCCGGACGTGCTTTTGGTCGACACCACCGGCGAGTTGGCTGGCTGGTATCTGTGCGCTACTGTCGTCTTTGTCGGCAAAAGTCTTTGCGCACAAGGCGGACAGAACCCCGCAGAACCCATTGCTGCTGGAGTGCCTGTGATTTTCGGGCCGCATATGCAGAACTTTTCCACACTCACTCGGGCATTTCTTCAAGTGGACGGGGCCATGGAAGTGAAAGATGCAACTGGGATCCGCAATGCTGTGACTGACCTTCTCGCTAACCCCATTCGCCGTGCCGACATGGTTACGAATGCAGCAAAATGTCTCGAAATTCATCGAGGGGCTACTAAGAAAACCACAGATCTTCTACAATCCCGGATTTTACTATGAGTTGCTTCTCGCTATCAGATGCAGAGTCAGTGTTATTTTTGATGGGGCTTTATTTTTAAAAAACCCTCAGAAACGCGCGCTTTTCTTCGTTATGTGTGCAATCTATTTCATTAAATAATAAGTATTAAAGTAAATATTCTTATCGGCTTTTCAATTATTAAGAAACAAGGGGAATTGTTGCTGGTAAAAAATACTTTCAGATTTCGCTCAAGTTTTTTGGGTTTCTGACGAATTATATCAAGTATGGGAATGGGATTATCAGGATTAGCATCGGGTTTCGATTGGAAATCGATGGTCGATCA
>CAIWSO010000094.1 GCA_903915315.1 uncultured Spartobacteria bacterium
CTCCACGACTTGCGAAGCGTGGTGGTAGGTGATGCGGGACTCCAAGCCCTTGATGTCATGGACACCCAGTTCCTTGCGAACCCTCTCCTCGTCTCCGACAAAAATAATCGAGACATCGGGAAAGTCCCGCAGGGCTTGAATAGCGCCAACAATGGGATTTTGCGGGGAAAAATCCCCCCCCATTGCATCAAGAGCAATTTTCATTCGGGGAAGAAAAATCCCGCGAAACTATTCAGCGCCAATCGTAAGAACTTGGCGCTTGTTATAGTACCCACAAGCTGGGCAGGCGATGTGCCCCGGTTGAGCCGCGCCGCATTGTGGGCATTTGCTCAGCTTAGGTGCTTTCCAGCGGTTGGCGGCCTTGCGTGTGCGCAGGCGCATCTTCGATGTTTTGCGTTTGGGAACTCCCATAAGATTTACTGTTTTTTCGTTTTCAACTTTTCCAATGCATCCCATGCCGATGCGTGTTCAGGGACCGAGTCACGGCTTGCATTAGGCAAGCCATTACACGAGGCAAGGCACTTCGGTCCACCACTGCTATCGCATCTGGGATGCGCTGGCAGGGTGAGATGAATATCCTCCCGAATCTCAGGGGTCAAGTCAATCCACTCTCTTCCCCCTAATTCGAGCTGCATGGAAAAGGGGGCCACCTCGACATCGGCCTCAAAATCCTCCAGGCACGAAACGCATTGGAAACGCGCCCGGACTTGGAGCGAACCCGTGGCAAAGAGACCACCATCACTGACCCCCACATCGAGCGAATAGTGTAATGGAGTAACAGGGAAAACTCCCGCCTCCTCCAACCCCAGAGCAGAGGCACTTTCCTCCCCCTCGATATACAAGGTTTCTCCTTCAGGAATTTGATTCAGGTGAACTTTCATAGTGAGACCATCATCACTTAAAGAGCCTTTTCAATCAAACGGAAGATATCTGTATTATCCATGAAGCCGTTGATGGTCTCGGATCCGGGCCCGGTTCCGACAGCGATGACGTCCTCGACGGTTCCGATCGCGGCGGCTTGCTTCGACGCAGCGGGCTCATTCGACACCGGCCCCTCTGGAGAAATGTGTGTGCCTGACTCGGGACCGGTGGACCAGGTGATCGAGGGAACACCTTGGGCGTTGATGCCCAGCAATCCCGCCCCCTTGTCATTACGAAAAGGGAAGCCATTCAACCTCATGCCGCCCACGCTTCGCTTACCGGCGACAATCACCAGAGCCTTCTCGCCGGCGGAATCCACTGCCGCAGCCACGGCCTCGTCGAGCGCGAGCATTTCTTTCAATGTTCGCTCGCCTTCATTTTGCGTCGCCGCCTTTCCCGAGAGACCGGCATCCACAATCAATAGGTAACCACGAGGGTTGTATTGCAGCAACCGGATCGCATTCCGCACCAGCACAGCCAGGGTCGGTTGGGTACTGGTGGCGGAAAATTCATCGCTAAATTCCATGTTTCCCATACTGAAAAGTCCGAGTGTTTTCGGAGTCCGCCACGACGGCGTGCTTTCGAGTTCCGCCTGATTTTGCACAATATCGTAGCCCTGATTGCGCATTTCCAAAATCAAGTCCCGTCCGTCCGTGCGACGCCCCCCCTTGGAGTCCGGCAAGAGATCCGCTCCCCCGCCCCCTAAGAGAACGCTCACATCGGCGCCCTCCACGAGCTGGCGGGCTAGGTTTTGGTAATCCAAAGGATCCGGCGTCTTCGCATAAAAGGCCGCCGCGGTCGCGTCCGTGAGGGAGGCATTCGAAACGATACCGGTCGTGCGGCCCTGCTGACGGGCGATCTCAATGAGGTTGGGCAAACGCGTTTTTCCCGCAGCCATGCCGAGAGTTCCATTATTCGCTTTCTGCCCGGTCGCGATTGAACTGGCCACCGCCGCCGCATCGGCTACGGCAAAATCATTCGCGTGGGTGGTGAGGAGTGCCAAGTGCGGAAACTTGTCGATCCGCAATCGATGATCCGCTCCGCCTTGATAGTTTCGAGCCGGCGTGAGAGCGGACGGCGTGAGGTTGTCGGACAAAATTAAAATGACGCCGAACGGACGTTGAACGACCCAGTTCACATAGAAAAGACCACCCAGTCCGAGGAAGATCAACAGACACACCAAGGCCAAAAACCGGTTGCGATTTTTTTTGTTCATGGAAAACATTTGCGTCCGCGGCCTCAATCGGGCAACATAATTCACCTACTGCCCTGTGGTGTAATGGTAACACAGTGCCCTTTGGAGGCATTATTCATGGTTCGAGTCCATGCGGGGCAGCCACTCCCGCCACCATTCCAGAATCGATTCATTCCTTGAGATTGCTTCTCCCGCTCTTTAATCTTTAAGTCAGAATGATGACGCACCTCCCAAAAGAATGGCGCTTTCTACCGGACGCATGGTCCTACGCCGTGATTCTGACGGGTAGCCCGCAGGCCGCCACCGATCTGGTGACGAACACCCTCAATGGCGTTGCCACCCGACATGACATACTGGGAAACAAACATCGGCGGCGCGTCTTTTTTGCCACACTTTTCCGGGATGCAAATAAATCCGCACGCCTCGCATTGCCGGAGTCGGAACTCTCCGAGGATATTCTGGAACTCCATAGGCTGAGCGAACCCGGTCGCAGCACCCTTGCCCTTTTTCACTTGGGTTTTTTTCCCATCGACGAAATCGCCGATATCGTCGGGAAAAGTGAAAAAGAAATACCCGATATACTGGTGGCGACACGAACCGCGCTCACCTCGACCCCAAGACCATGAATCTGCCCAAAGCCAGACGCCTTCTTATTTGCTATATCGCGGATCCAAATATCACCCCCTCTCCCGCCGTGCAGAAGGCGCTCAAGGTCGCTGCGGATTCAGACATCCTTAGTTCGGAATATCAGGCCCAGGTCGAAATCGACAAGAGAGTCCACGCAAGTATCAAGGGCCTTAGAATTCCCGAGGATGTTTTGAGCTCGCTTGGCAACCGGGTGGCCTCCATTCCGCCTCGGCGGTTCAATCCGCGCGATCCCGCAATGGTTGCCGTGCTGATCGGATTCCTGCTTCTTGTCACCGTCCTCACATGGAATTTTTTAGGCCGGCCCGCCGCCTTCCCGAGTGCCGCCATCGAGATTGCGGAGGAGGTATTGACCTTCGATGAACGCCCCTTCGAGGCTGTGAATCTTCCTGCCGGGTCATTGGAGGATTGGTTTGTTTTAAAGGGGTTCGATGGATTCGACGTTCCAACCCCTCTCGAAAAATACAACGCCGAGGATGCTGCGATCCTCAAAATCGACACTCAATCGGTGGCCGCAATCACCGTTCCAGAGCAGAACTCCCAGTTCATTTCCTTCAACGCCCACCCGCATGAAATCACCATTTTCCCAGAGGGATCTTGGCGCTATCTGCAACTCGACACGGAAAATGCACTCGCCCTCCGGCGGGATGCGGACATGTGCTTCATGGTCATCCGGCGAGGTAGCTTAGCGGAATTGAAGCGGTTTCTTGAAAAGGATAAGGACTAATCGGCCAGCCTACTTCAACGCATCCAGTGCGGCTTGAACCTCGGCGGCGTGGTCCCCAGTCTTAGCCGAAGCGGATTTCCAAACGACTTTGTCGCCCTTCACGAGAAACGATTGGCGGCGACTGACTGGCATTCCGAGAATGGACGGGACTCCAAAAGCCTCGGCCACCTTACCGTCCAAATCGGCAAGAAGAGTGAAAGGAAGTTTGTATTTCTCTTGGAATTTTTTTTGAGAGGCGGAGGAATCCCGACTCACACCGAGGATTTGAAGGTTCTCGGCACTCAGATTCGCAAACGAGTCCCGGAGCGAGCAGGCTTGGGCTGTGCAACCGGGCGTATCGGCTTTCGGATAAAAGTAAACCAGCGTAGGGCCCTTGGCATAGACATCGGCCAAGCGAATCTCCGCCCCATTTTGATCTGCCGCGACAATGACTGGCGCTTGATCACCGACTTCCAAGGCTTTTACTTTGCTGCCGAATCCAAAAAAACTCATAATGATAATTGAAAAGGTTGCCGTGCGGAATCGCATGAGCGAAAGCTAAACATGCCAACCGCGATTGGCAACCGATGAATCCACCACACTTGTGAAGAACCCATTTCTCATTATCGCAGCGAGCGTGCTGACCTCTGGAGTGATGGCCTCATCCTGCTTCCTCTCGCGAGCCGAATCGGTCGCCCGTACCGCAAACGGCTTACTTCCAGGGACTGCAAGCCCCATCGATGCATTTATCGCCGGTTCGTACCGAATGGCCGGATGGCTGGGAGCGGACGGGGCTCGAGCTTTCGTTGTTTTTCTCCCCTGTCTCCTCTTTTTGGCGCTAATCGGTTTTTTGGCTCGGGCACTTTCTTCACGGCTATTGGGAACCCTCTTTTTTATCGCCATCCTTGCCGCGCTCGCTTGGGGGGTGCGTGAGACCATGAATGCGAGCAAAAGCGATATTCGTGACCTGAGGCTTCTGGCGCCCATCGAATTATTTCAAGCGGCAGCCCAGTCGGGCGGTAGAGTTTTCGTGAATCCCCCGGCTTATGCCCACGCGGCCCTGCTCGCGCCCGATCTATTCGCACGGCTTCCCTCTTTAGATCTGATCGCAAAGATGTGTGCCGCTCTTCCGATGTGGCGCGAGGAGGACCGACGCGAACCTTTCTCTGCTCTCATTTTCACCGGAAATCGCCTTGCCGAAATCCGACCGCTCGTGGAGAGCCTATCGAGCGACTGGTATCTGGCTCGAATGGACAACCACGGCCTTCTCTATTTGCGCGGCAACCCCTCCGCCAAGGAAGTCACCGTAAACCCAAACTCATTCACCGATCCCCGTAGCAAAGCGATATTCCTTTCCCAAAGCGCGCTTGTTTTGGATGCGATGACGCGTCAGACGGAGGCACGCCAGATGATGCAGAATTCTCTCGAAGTTTTTCCCGAAGATTCCACGGTATTGGTCAACTCGGCGATGCTCGCGGCCTCACAAAAGCGCTGGCCCCAAACTCAAAAAAATGCCGAGTCCGCACTCAAGCTGACGCCCGACTCGGTGCAAGCCCGCTACCTTCTGGCGCTGGCGCTCCTAGAGACCAACAGCATCTCCCAAGCCGCCACAGAAAGCACGCGACTCACAAGACAAAGACCGCTCGACCCACAGATCTTGAAACTCCAAGCCCGTATTTCTAAAGCCAACAATGATTTCACCGCCGAAATCGACGCCTTGGAAAGGTTGCTGGCATTGGAACCAAAGGCGAACCAAGCCACATCCCCCATTCACCTTTATCTCGGTCAAGCCTGGGCGCGGAAGGGTTTCGCTGCTCAAGCCCTGTCCAATTACGAAAGCGCTCTACAAGGTCCCCTCACTCCGCTCCAGAAAAGCGAAATCCAAGCCGCGATCCAGAATATCCGCCAGAAGTCAGGGCCGACAGAAACTGCCGGCCACTGACAAGTTGTTCCTAGGATTCGAGAGACGCGAGAACCTCGGCTTCGATTTCGGAGTAGATTTTTGCATCTCCTTTGAGGACTTCCTTGGCGGCATCGCGACCTTGAGCGAGCTGGCTTCCCTTATAGCTGAGCCAGGACCCACGCTTTTCAACGATGCCTTTTTCCAAGGCGAGATCGAGAAGCGATCCGGTATTTGAAATGCCCTCGTTATACATGATATCGAATTCCGCTTCCTTAAATGGCGCGGCCACCTTGTTTTTAACGACCTTGATTTTGGTGCGATTTCCGGACACGGCTCCATCGTTGGTTTTGATGGCTCCGATGCGACGGATATCGACCCGAATGCTGGAGTAGAATTTCAGGGCCTTGCCGCCGGGTGTCGTCTCGGGATTGCCGAACATGACGCCGATTTTTTCGCGGATTTGGTTTGTGAAAAGACAGATCGTGTTCGCCTTTGAAATGAACGAGGTGAGCTTGCGGAGCGCATTGCTCATCAGTCGCGCCTGAGCGCCCACAACCGCATCGCCGATCTCGCCTTCGAGTTCGGATTTGGTCACCAAGGCCGCCACTGAATCGAGAACAATGATATCGAGGGCATTCGAGCGGACCAACGTCTCACAGATACGAAGCGCTTCCTCACCGGAACTCGGCTGCGAAACGAGCAACTCGTCCAGATTCACCCCCAGTTTGCGGGCGTAGTGCGGATCCAAGGCATGCTCGACATCGATGAAGGCCGCCAAGCCACCCAATTTCTGAGCCTGAGCGATAGCCGTGAGAGTGAGCGTGGTTTTTCCCGAGCTTTCCGGGCCATAGATTTCAATGATTCGGCCGCGCGGGAAACCACCCACCCCGAGCGCGCGATCGATCATGATATTTCCCGTCGGTATGCTTTCCACTTGGGAGACGGTCGCATCGCCCAGTCGACGGATGGCCTCGCTGCCATAGTCTTTTTCAATTTGCTGAATCGCGAGATCGAGATTTTTGAGCCGGGCTGCGGCAGCTTTTTCGGATAGGGGTGCGTCGTCGGATTTGGCCATGATAATAATATGAGAAGGTTCTCATTCACTATGCCGTGCCGCCTCTCCGCCGGAAACATAATTCCACGCATCAAAATAAAAAATCCGGGCTGGTCGCATCCTGTCGGCCTTGTTAAACAAATCCTTAATGAGTGATGTCTTTCAGCAGGCCCTTTCTCAAGCCCTGCCGCTACTGCAAGAGTTGAAAACCGGAATCAAACCCGCCCCCAAAGCTTCCCGCGCCGCTTTAACGCGACTCCGTGGTGCCGCGAAGGCGGCAGCAAGCCTCTCGACCGCACCCGCGGCGGAATCAAAGGTGTGGACGTGGGAGGAACTCGAAAAAGCCATACTGACCTGTCAAAAGTGCGCCCACCTCGTTCGCTCACGCACGCAGGTGGTCTTTGGCGTCGGGAATCGCGAAGCGGAGTTGATGTTTGTTGGCGAGGCCCCAGGTGCGGACGAGGATGCTCAGGGCGAGCCCTTTGTCGGCAAGGCAGGCCAACTCATTACAAAAATCATGCAGGCGATGGGATTCGAGCGCTCGGATGTTTTCATAGCCAACGTGCTGAAGTGCCGACCCGACATGCCCGAGGGAGAATCCGGCAACCGAAAGCCGAAGCCTGACGAAATGGCGACCTGCCTGCCATGGCTGAGGGAGCAAATCGGGCTTGTGAAGCCCAAAGTCATCGTGGCCCTCGGAGCGACAGCCACCGAAGGCCTCCTTGGCGAGACCCGCGCATTGCGAGACCTTCGCGGCAAGTGGCTGGACTTCAATGGCACCCCAGTGATGGTTACCTACCACCCCGCCTACCTGCTCCGCAATCAATCGATCACCGAGAAGAGAAAGGTCTGGGAGGACATGCTACTGGTCCTAAATAAACTCGGACGAACAATCACTCCCAAGCAGCAAAAATATTTCACCCTGACCGCCGAGTGAATGAGGCTGCGTGACGCATTTCATTCCGTTTTTTATCACGGGATCGTCACCCTCCTCCGCTGCATTCTTCTTTTCGGAGCCCGCGTCAAAGTCCAAGCATTCGGGGAAATTCCGAACGGGCCCTGCGTGATGGTCTCGAACCACATTAGCCATTTTGATCCGCCGTTACTCAGCGGCTGGCTGCCCCGTAAAATCGACTGGATAGCGATGGTCGAGCTTTTCAGCGCCGCTTGGTCAAAGACCGCTTTCACGTGGCTTGATGTGATACCCGTAGATCGCCAAGGCGACGACCGTTCGGCCCTCCGCGTAGCGCTCGCCAGACTCGAAAAAGGCAGGATGATTGGTATTTTTCCCGAAGGTGGCATTCGGGACGGCTCCAGCTCGATGCTCGCGGGAGCGGAGGTCCGCGAAGGTGCATTTCTCATCGCCAGCAGAGCCCGTTGCCCAGTAGTGCCGGTTGTCATTCTCGGCAGCGAGCGGCTTTATAATATTCGCAACTGGAGGCCTTGGCGACGTGCGAAAGTCTACATCGCCATCGGCAAACCGATTTTTCACTCACAAGAAGCTGGGCGTAGCGTGGCCCGGGAAAAACTTCGCGATGAAGTTGGCCTCGCGATAATGAACTTGAAGGACGCCCTGTTCCGCACCTACAGCCTCACGCCGGACGATCTTCCGCACTCTCCGCAGGAACGCATGCGCGAACCATGAGCGCAACCAAGTCCCTCTCATGGATCGTGGATGGCGCCATGTGCAACATGATGAACTTTGTCCAATGGCGACGCCGTGCAGATGCCTGTTCAAAAGAAAAACTCGCCTCCTATATCGGCCAATGTTCCCAGCTCAGCCGCGAGGAATTTTTTCGGACCCAGCCCGCACTCCGCCCGAACCACCGAAGCACTTGGATCGAATGGGATACACCCCGCCCCACAGGTCACATTCAAAATGACCGAGCCCGGGTCCGATTTTATGCAGCGAACGACCCTGCCGCGCCCACCGTTTTTCTTCTTCACGCACTCATGAGCGCGAGTGATGTCGGCTACCGGCGAATGGCCATGCGCTTCAACGCGGCAGGATGGAACGTCGCCTTCCCGCATCTGCCGTACCACTATTCCCGCACTCCCGCCGGCACATGGAATGGCGAACTCGCCATCACTGCCGATCTTGTGCGGAACGCCGAGGGCCTCCGACAAGCCGTGATCGAGCTTCGTCAGCTCATGGCGCTTCTGCGCGCCCGGGGTACAACGGAATTCGCTATCATCGGCACGAGCTACGGGGGATGGATCGGAGCACTTCTTTCCCTTTTGGAAAAAGACTTCCGCTTCATTGCCCTCGTCCAGCCAATCGTCAACCCCGAGAAAGCCGTCTGGGAGAACCCCGGTGCAGCCATGATGCGCCGCGAACTTCGCGCCCGCGGCCACGCGCCCGGCAATACCAAGGAGATGGAGCACCTTCTTTCTCCCATGAATGCCTTGCCACTATGCAACCCCTCTCGGATTCTCCTCACAGCAGGAATCCACGACCGCATCTCGCCGCTCGACGACCTCGAGCGCCTGTGTGCCCACTGGCAAGGTTCCAAGCTTCTCCGCGTTCCCCAAGGCCACTTCGGCTATCGCGCCCTGCGGGAGACACTGCAGGAATTGGCCCCCCATATTTGCAACTGACGCATGGTCTTGAAAATGAATTCTGGCTTGCTAACCTTCGGCGTGCGGACTTCAAAATCCATCAGCTTAATCGTTCTTCTTTTTTGCATTTGTGGGCTCCCATCGAGCCTCCGTGCCGAAATGAGCGAGGCACAGAAAAAAGCCGCTTTCATCAAATCCCGCGAGACGATCAAACCCGTCAGCAAGCCATCTTCCGCCACCAAGCCGCGCCCCAAGCCAAAGTCGCCGTCGAAGACAAGCTCCTCTTCGAAGAAAAAATCGACCTCCACGTCCAACAGTAAATCTCCGCATCGCTCGAAATCCTCACCAAGCCCCACACCCAAAAAATCCCAAAAATCCACTCCGAAGAAATCCCAATCCTCCGAACCAAAAAAATCTTCTAAACCCAAAAGCCAACAACCATCTCAAAAAAAACCCACCGAATCGCCTGCCGAGGAACCTGATCACGATGAATCCAAGCCGGATGCCCCATCCCCTCAAAGCGATGACTTTATTTTAATCCCCGGAGAGACCCCTTCCGCCGAAGCCGCGATGCCCTCCCCGACACCTTCCGGCATTTTCAAATTTCCACCGACATCTCTATTTGCCCCCCAAATCCCCAATGGAAAAACCCCCGCCGGACGCGAACTAGCTGCACCGATTCTCATCGAAAAATCCGGCGCCCAGGAGGAATCAGATTACGAAGCGCCCAACAGATCCTTTTTTGGCGTCTTCATGAAAAGATGGCGCTACCTTTCCCCGTCCCTACGTAAAGCCATCGACAACGCGAAAGTTCAGCGCGGACGCTGGAAATACATCGTCGTTCACAACAGCGGCACCCGCCAAGGGAACGCACGAGTTTTCGATGTTTATCACCGGCGGGTACGCAAACTGCAAAATGGCCTCGCCTACCACGTCGTCATCGGCAATGGAAATTCCTCGGGGAATGGACAGATCGAAATCGGTAACCGCTGGACCAG
>CAIWSO010000095.1 GCA_903915315.1 uncultured Spartobacteria bacterium
CGACCGGGGGCATCCACCTTCAATACCTCACCGGTTGGATTCCGCCCCTTGAAAACTGTTCCCTCTTTCACATTTTGACCAATCTTCTTTTTAACACGCAACAACCCCAAAGGCGTGGCATACGAGCCAGGACGATCTCCCAATCCAAACTTGGACGTCGAAATAGGGAAAGTGCGAATCGGCACCCCATCACGGTAAATCGCCATTTTTTGATCCGCTGCACTGATCAGGATCTTCTGTTGCGGCACCACCTCGCAACCCGAGAAAAACAAAGCCAAAAGCCCAAGTGCGAAAATAACAAAAGCATTTCTGTAGGCAACCATGCGAGCCGCTTTACAGTGAGCCTGATCGACCGCGATGGAATTTCGAAGCGGATGGAATTTCGCGCGTTGAGATTGGAAAAATATGGACGTCATTGAGAGAAGACGTGCTACAATACACGATGCTGAGGCATTTCAAGAAATTGATAATCCTTGGCAAAATTATCCATCGCATTCGGGCATCATGAACACCACCCTCCAACTAGAGACCATTCTTAGGCTTGAGAAAAACGCCCACCTTCTGGAGAGTTTTGTTCGTGCAGGCTTTACTGATTCCGACCTTGGCAAGCTAACCGATGCCGACTTGCTTCAAATTGGCGTTCCAAAGATTGGTGACCGGCGCCGCTTGTTGGCAGCCTTGGCAGAGAGAGCGCACGCTTGTGAAGCGATCGAGCCACCGCCCCAAATGCCCACCGCCACGGCTGAGTTCCCTCACTTCAGCAGGATCGGGCTTCCCTTCGTTCCCATTCCCGGATTTAAAACACTCGCCTGTATCTGGCCTCTTCGAGTTTGTGATTACAGACTCTATTGCGAAGATCGAGGAATCCCCTTTCCCGACCAACAAAACCCGACCGGCGACACCCATCCGGTAGTGAATGTTTCTTGGCGTGACGGAATCGAATTTTGCCTTTGGCTCACACTCGAAGAACGGGCCGCCGGACTGATGGCGGAAGATCAGTTTTTCCGCTTGCTCACCGACCTCGAATGGAGTGCCGCCCTCGGCCTTCCAAACGAACCAGAATCCAACCCCGCCGCGCGCAGCAAAAAAATACCCGGCTATCCATGGGGTCCGTCCTATCCTCCTCCAGCAGGATTCGGCAACTTCGACCAGTCTCTGAACGTGGACTCGCACGCATTCACCTCCCCGGTGGACGCCTTCCCTCCGAACGAACTCGGAATGTATGACCTCAGCGGCAACGTGTGGGAGTGGTGCATGGACAATTACAATACCTCACTCAAATACCACACCATGCGCGGTGGATCGTGGGACATCGTCGGCAACGCTTTGATGTCCTCGGCGCGAAACGCGAATAGCCCCGACGGAACAGGGGCCAGCATGGGACTCCGCATCGCTTGGAGCCGCCAGGATTTCACCTCCTAGGAAAAGTCATCGCGATGGTGAACAGATACTCCTAACTTTACCAAAAAATGACGCCACTTATTCTTGTTGTTGGTTTTCTCGGATCAGGAAAAACCACTTTTCTTAAAAACCTCATGCCTGCCCTGGCGCTCGCAGAGCTTCGACCGACACTTCTGATCAACGACTACCAGAACGCCCGCGTGGATGCGGCGCAGTTCCAAGATCTCGCCGAGGAAGTGAAGGCCCTGAGTGGCGACTGCGTCTGCTGCGGTTCACGAGATGAGCTTTTCAGTTTCCTTCACGAGTTCGAGCACGCTCCCGACCGGGTAATGATCGTGGAAACCAATGGCACAACCGATTCAGCCCATCTGATTGAGTCACTGGCATTGGATCCGGGCTTAAAAAAGTTCAGCCTCCCGATCCAACTCTCGATCATTGACGGCAAGAGGTGGCAGAAACGATTTTGGCACAACTCCCTCGAGCGCGAACAGGCCAAGACGGCTTCGCATGTTTATATCTCGCGAAAGGATTCGATCGGCACGGATCGGGTCAAGGCCGTCGAGAACTCGCTTGCTGAATACGGAGTTCGTGGCGTCCACACCGATCCCGTTGCTTTTGCCATGGAGCTATCCACCGTCGCCGCCAGCATGGGTGCCGAGCGCGACGGATTCACTCCCCCTCTTGAGCACGAGCACGATCACCACGAGGAGGCTAACCATCACTTTTCCTCCTGCGAGATTCCACTCCCTCCGCTCGTCGATCGCCAGCGATTCCGCGAATGGATCAATCGTCTGCCAGAGGAAGTCATCCGAGCCAAGGGACTAATCGTTTTTAAAGATGATCCGCAGGAGTTCGTCGTTTTCCAAAAAGTCGATGCCAGTGATGAGGTTCAGTTTTTTCCCGTTGGAAAAACTCCGCGAATCCAAACCCCGCTGATTCTTCTTATCGGGCCGCAGTTGCCTCAAGACGCCCTCAATCGAAGTATCGGCGAACTCAGCGTTGACGATTCAGTTTAAGGCCGGATCATCCGGCTCCTCCGAGAGCAGATGCAAGATGGCACTGGTCGCATGCATGACCTTTCGCCATGCCGATACGGGATCTTTCATCTCAATCCATTCCCGCGTGGGAGGAATGACAATCCACGTGTTTTCAGCCACCTCGCTCTCAAGTTGACCGGGCGTCCATCCCGAGTAGCCCGCGAAGACACGCAATCCGTGGGTCCAACCCTGCATCGAATCCTCATCAACAGGAGCAACAAAAGCGCGAAAGGCGACCATGGAGGGATTTTCACGCCACTGGAGACTGGTGAGCAACATCTGACCGGCCTCGACAGGCCCCCCGTAATGCACTGGCACATCCGCCAATTCGTTCACCTCCGTGTCTATCGGCCGGTTCAAAACAAACCCCATAGCCCCATCCTCTGGGGAGTGCTGGGAAATAAACACAATCGTTCGGCGGAAATTCGGATCCCGCAGGGACGGGTGCGCGACAAGCAATGAGCCAGTGAGGTTGGCGTCGGAATCCATGCCCTAGGCAGATGGCTGATTGTGGGCCAGCTTTTCAAACAAGTAATGGCTCACCAGCCATTCATTGCCGTCGCGGAAACCCCAAAGCTCGGCGCAGGACATAAAGAATACCCTCCAGTATGAGCGCCATTTCGCAGTTTGCTCGTGCCCGTAGGTTTCGCAAAGAATCGGCGTGATCGCGGCCTCGTTGGTGTCCATTTTTTCCAACCACGCCTCGGAAGTCCGCTGGTAGTGGGTTCCGCAAACACGCCAGTGGCGCCGAATCGCGAGATGATCTTGAAAGTAGAGCAGAAGATCATCCGATGGCATGGTGCCCCCTTCGAAGAAGTAGCGCGTGATCCAATCCGAAGGATCGCTGCCCTCGAAGTGATAGGCAAATTCTCGGTGCGTGAAAATGTGCACGAACAGCTTACCGCCAGGCCTGAGCCATCGAGCAACCTTGGCCATGAGGAGTTGGTAATTTTTCATGTGCTCAAACATCTCGACCGAAACCACGCGATCAAAGGCTGCATCACCCGCTTCAAAAACATTCATGTCCACCGTGAGAATGCGAACATTGCCGAGTCCGCGACGGGCCGCCTCGGCATCGATATGCGCCTTCTGCGTGGCGGAATTCGAAACACCAGTGATCCGTGACGCAGGGTATTTTTCGGCCATCCAAAGCGTGAGACTTCCCCATCCGCAACCCAACTCGAGGACATCAAGGCCATCGCGCAGTTCGGCCCGCTCGCAAGTGAGCGCTAGCATGGCCTCCTCGGACTCCGCGAAAGTCGTATCCTCACGCGGCCAGTAGCCGGAACTGTATTTCATGCGAGGCCCGAGAACGAGTTTGAAGAAATCGGTTGGCACCTCGTAGTGCTGCTCATTTGCCGCCGCTGTCTTCACTGCAATGGGACTGCGCTTTAGATCCGCAATGAAGGACGCCAGCGCTTCGCCTTGTTCCTCGGCGCTGGCCTTCGTCTCCTCGCGTAGTTTTTTAGCGAGCAAATTGCGAATACCGAAACGGATCGCCACATCGGGCAGAAGTTGGCGGGCAAGAAGGTCGTCGATAGAGATCATAATTTTTTTGGAAACCAGGGTAGGAAGGCGCTGGTTCGCCTTTGATAATTGCGATACGCCTCACCTCTAGAAGCCAGCGAGTGAGCTTCGGACGGAGGGATACCTGTCACACACGTGAGAAAGAATAGCATCATCAGCGGACTTACAATTCCTATCCACCCCAACGGAGATCCGGCCGAAAAAACAAAATAGGCAATCCACACACACCACTCGAAAAAATAATTGGGATGCCGGGAGTATTTCCAGAGCCCCAAATCACACACCCGACCCTTTGCGGCGGGATGGGCTTTGAAGAGGGCAAGTTGCATGTCGGCCACGGATTCCCCACCGATCGCCACCAACCAAATCACCACGCCGGCGAATTCAAAAACGCCGATGTCCGCTGCCGAATTCGAGCAAGCCATTGCCACCGGCAAACTCAGCAAACCAACAAGCAGACCCTGTAATTGGAAAAACCCGAAAAACATTAACCAAGTTCGCTTCGGAAACTGCTGCCGAAGGGCGGCGTAGCGCGGGTCCTCGACGGGATGATGCGATATGACCCGCTTGTAGAGATGAAATCCCAATCGCAAACTCCAAGCACATACCATCGCCGCAATGAGACTATTACGAAGCACATTACCGCTCCCGAAAATGCCATAAAAAAGCGCCACTGGCGCGAAGGCGAACGACCACCAAATATCCACAATCCCGGCATTGTTCATCCGCCGCGCAAAAAACCACACCACTCCCATCATCGCCATGGCGAGTGCCGTACCAAAAATAAGCAATGGAAGCGTATTCACAATTGAGGATTTTACGCAGGCAAGCGATAGATTGCTGATGGCGTGGCGAGGTTGTCCGGACGCGAGTAAACCATTTGCGCGACTGTGATGTGTCGAGTTCCGAAGGCCGCCTCGCAGTAGCAAAGATAATACCGCCACTTGCGAAGAAAGGCCTCGTCGAAACCGAGTTTCCTCACCTCATCCAACTTCGCTTCAAAAGTCTCTCTCCAACGACGGAGGGTGAGTGCGTAGTGCGGGGCCATGTCTTCGTATTCAAACAGATTCAAATCTCCGCAGGCCGCCATGGACTGCGCAATGCGCGCGTTGCACATGAGAAGCGAACCAGGAAAAATATGCTTCTGAATAAAATCCACCCCATCGCGGAGGATCGAATACTGCCGATCAGGACAGAGGATCGCTTGAATTCCAAGCAGACCTTGTGGACCCAACAAGGAATCCAGTTTTGCGAAATATCCATCCACATAGCGGTCTCCGACAGCCTCGAGCATTTCGATGGAAGCAATCTTATCGAATTGCCCGCGCAGATCGCGGTAGTCACAGAGAAGAAGCTGAATCCGATCTTGCAGGCCGGCCTCATGGATTCGCCGCGAAGCTTCGGCATATTGCTCCTTCGAGATGGTGACAGTCGTGACCTTGCAGCCGAAAGTTTTTGCGGCGTGCATACTGAAACCTCCCCAACCGCTGCCGATTTCCAGCACGCTATCAGTCGGAGCCAGATGCAGGCGACGGCAGAGTTTGTCGTATTTGCGGATTTGGGCCGCTTCCAAGCTTTCGTCCGCTTTTTCAAAATAGGCACTGGAATACGTCATCGTCGGATCCAGCCAGAGTCGGAAGAAATCATTACTCAGATCGTAATGCTCCCGAATGTTTTTCTCACTCATCGCACGACTGTTGTGCCTCATGCGATGAAAGAGTCGGTTGAAGGCACTGAACAAATCAAACAAGCCGGTCCCACGTGAAGTTTGGGTTTGCAGAGCCTCGGCATCGCTCGCATTCAAAATAAACCAAGCGATGAGCTTTGTGAGATCGTCTGTTTCCCACTCTCCTGCGATGTAGCCCTCGGCAAATCCGATCGGACCATAAAAAACGCAGCGTTTGAAAAACTCCTCCTTGGCGATGTGAATCGAGGCCCGTGGCCCGTTACCGCCGGATCCGTAGGCGCAATCCGCACCATCGGGCAGGCGAACCTCCAGACGTCCGTGCTTGAGTTTGGCGAAACTATTGAGAACCAGACGGCGAAAAAGCATGAGTAAAAAAAGAACTCCCCCACCATACCCGCGCACTGTCCCTTGTCGAGACGCCGACTCACTGCTGGAACATATCCGCGACTTGTGCCAGTCTTCACCCATGAAAAAATCCGACCGCAAAGCGCAGCCAAAAAAAGCGCTTCAACTGCTGGGAACTTCCTCCGCGCTTCCCCAGACTCCGTCGCGCGATATTTTGGAAACTTTTCCGAACACCCATCCCAGCCGTGGATACGTGATCCGAGTGGACACGCGCGACTTTTCGTCACTTTGCCCAGTTACCGGACAACCCGACTACGCCGAGTTGGTCATCGAATACGTTCCCGCCATCAAATGCGTGGAGACCAAATCCCTGAAATATTACCTCGCCTCCTTTCGCAACACGCCCTCATTCAATGAACAGATCGTGAATCGGATTCTCGACGATCTGGTCGCCGTGTGCGAACCCCGTAGCATGACTGTCGAAGGCGCTTTTGCGGCCCGTGGCGGCTTGTCTCTTACTGTCATTGCCTCGCATGAGGCCCCGTCGAAAAAGTCCAAAAAATAGCGCCCGCTAACGAGCTGCTTTTACTTAGCGTTCTTGTAAAAAGTGATAGCCGTCACGATATCCATCGCACGCTGAAGGACTGTATCTCGCGGCGGGGGAGTCTCCTCGTTGCTTTCTTCCGTGGCGGTAATTTCTGGATTGGTATTCGCGACGAGCGCAGCCTCATTCATACGAGGCCGTTCCTTATCGAAGATATAAGCACTCACTCCATTCTCACGACTGAGCTCAAAGAGTTGGGACTGCACTTCTGAAGACAACGAAATGGCGATGTCAGGCTTCACTCCATCAGGAAAAAGCGAACCCGCCTCAGGTACGGAAACCCGTGACACGGCGACACGCAGGATTTGATCGGTTCCAATTGGGAAGTCGGAATATTCGGCTCCCGCTCCAGCCGTTTCCGCACCGATGACCATGGCTCCGGCGTTTTGTCGAAGAGTGGCGGCGAGCACTTCGGCAGCTCCGAGCGTATCGGAATCCGTGAGAACAATCAGAATGCCATTGAAGGCCGGATCCATGTCCGATGTCAGAATCCGTTCCTGTTTGGCATTCGGTTTTTGGATAGTGAAAAGGATTTTTCCTTTGGGTGTGAAGCGACGAGCAAAATCGGCCGCGACGTCGAACTCGCTCCCGGGAGGAACAGCCCGCAAGTCCAGAATCGCGGCGGGCATTTCCTTGTCTGTGAAATTTTTCAGCGCCACATCGGTTTGCGCGAGAGAATCCGCATCGAGAGCACCGGGACGAATGTAGCCCGCCCGGTTGTCGATGATTTCGGCGAGAAAGGGCAGAAGGTCCTTAGGCTTCGAATCGGAAGCGGTAGGCACGATGCTGACCCCTGGTGCCAAGCGACTGGCGAGACCCTCAAGAAGAGCGCGCTGCTGCGCATCGTCATCCAAGGCATCGGCAGAAAGAAAATTCGCACGCAGAATCTCGATGGCCTTTTGAACCTCAGCGGCATCGAGAGTATTCACAGCTTCATGAAGTTGCCGCGAGGGTGCTTTTTCAGTGGCGAAGGCCGCTAATCCGAAAGAAAAGAAAATCGCGAAAGCCCAGGTTTTCATAGGGTGGCGGGTCTTGCGCCGATATCGTTTCGACGCTGCATCCGTTCGAAGGAAATCCTATCCGCAGCGCTGTAAGCAAGCGCCCGGGCATCTTCGAGCGTTCCCGCCTTGGCGGAAACTCCGAGCACACGACCGCCATTGGTGAGAATTTGCACTCCATCGGATTTGGTACCAGCATGGAAAACCTGAATCCCAGCCATCGCTCCCGCAGCGTCTAATCCGTCGATGGCTTTTCCTTTTTCATAGGAACCAGGATATCCACCGGAGGCGAGAATGAGGCAGATCGCGGCATCAATGTCCCATTCGGGAGTGATGGAATCGAGTTTCCCGTCCACCGTGGCTTCGAGCAGAGGTAGCAAATCCGACTTGAGGCGGCGAACGAGCACTTGCGTCTCGGGGTCGCCCCAGCGGCAATTGAACTCGAGCACTCTCACTCCGTCTTTGGTGAGCATCAGCCCAGGGAACAACATTCCCCGATACGCGATGCCATCTTTCTTGATGCCCGTAATGAAGCGGTCTAGCACTTCGGTTTGGATTGTTTCGCGCAGCGTGGCGTCGATGGATCCGCAGGGACTGATCGTTCCCATCCCGCCGGTATTCGGACCATTATCACCATCAAAGGCCTTTTTATGGTCACGCGCATCAGGACAGAGCAAATGCGAGCGTCCATCGACAAAGGCGTGAATCGAGCATTCGATCCCAACAAGAAATTCCTCAACGACCACACGAGCGCCAGCTTCACCAAAAGCGCGTTCTTCCATGCAGAGGCGCAAGGCCTGCTCGGCCTCGTCAAAGTTGGCGGCAATAACAACACCCTTACCGAGCGCGAGTCCGTCAGCCTTAACAACGAGGGGGTAATTGGATTTGGAGCAAAACTCGCGTGCGGCCTGAAAATCCGTAAACTCGCTATAGGCGGCAGTCGGAATCCCATGCCGCATCATGAAATCTTTGGCGAAGGCTTTGGAAGATTCGAGTCGGGCCGCACTCGCCCGTGGGCCAAAAATCCTCAGCCCCGCATCCTCAAAAGCATCGACCACCCCAGCCGCCAAAGCGTCATCGGGCCCGACCACAGTAAGATCAATTTTTTGCGCCTGAGCGAATGCCAGCAAGGCCGCGACATCGTCAGCAGCGATGGGTACATTTTCCCCTATTTGCGCGGTGCCAGCATTGCCGGGCGCGGTGAAGATGTTTTCAACTTCGGGTGACTGCGCCAATTTCCATGCAAGAGCATGTTCCCTGCCGCCAGAACCGGTGATGAGAATCTTTTTTTTCACTTGGAGAAAACGAGGGTTCCGGTTTGCGTTGGGAGCATCTCCCGGGAAAGCGAAAAATTTTTGCTTTCGATCTTCCGCACGGCACCATTCAACCATGTGCCCTTACCCATCGGAATCAGAAGACGGGGACGGAGTTGCTTAATAGCCTGATCCCGCTCCGAGGCCGTCAATAGCGACTTGGCGGGCGCGAACAAAATATCGACGGCACCGATTTGAGACAGCTCATCGGGTGCAAAAAGACGATCCATGTTGCCCACAAAGCAGAAACGAATGCCATCCATCACCCAAGTGTAGGCGAGGTTCATTCCATCAGCGGAGGGCATTTCGGGATTGCGGTAACTCGGCACCCCACGGATCGGTACGCCGGTGATATTCGCGCAACCGATGCCCACACTCCCACGCAGCAAGGCGGGTTGATTTTCCAGCGCGTTGATATTGTTGGCATCCGAGCGCTCGGCCGTCACCAGAAGAATATCGGCCTTGAGCGGCGAAGGCAGCGTGCGCCCGCCGGTCTTGGGGGCATACGGATTCGTGAGAATCGAGGTTCCTAGCGACGAGGTAATACGGAAGCACTGGTTACCGAGCGTCTCGATGCGAGTGAGGCGCGGACGCACGGGGGCGGACGCAACTTCGCCGCCAAAACATCCCGAGAATAAGAACGCCATCGCGGCCATTGCCGCCAAAAGGACAAAGCGGCGCATGTGAATCAGGCCGTGACAGAAAGTTGCACACCCAGATCGCCAATGCGACTGATCGTGAGCCCCTGCAAAGCCGGCACCTCGGCCGCCATTTGTTTAAAGACTTCCTCCACCGCGTAGATTCCGTTCGAGCCCGAGATCGCTTGGATCAAGTCGCGCAGGATTTCCCAATCCTCACGGGCTAGGCCCGGAGGCTGAATGGCTTGATTGAAGCGCTGCAGACGACATTTGAGATTGATCATCGTTCCGCGTTTTTCGGCCCACGCGCTGGATGGAAGGAGTGCCGTCGCGTGCTCGGTCGTGCGATTGGCGGAGATGCCCATCACGACGAGCGCTCCCAGCTTGCGAAGACTGTCTGCCGAGATACCGCAATCCACGGCATCTTCACCCAGCACAATGAGGCCAGAGATTTTGCCAGATTCCACACCTTGGACGATTTCCGGCAACTTGCCGGTGGTGAGCCCCAGCATTTTGGCGCCAGTGGTATTCGGGTTGCCGTCGTTGGAAACAAGGAACCCGTCTCCTGTCTGAGGGCGCGGGAGCACATCGATGTTTTCGATTTTGAGCGCGGCAGCCAAGCGGCGAACCAAGAAAAGTTCCTCATTCGAGAGGCGGGCCGAGGCGATAATCGCCATCTCCGAGGGATTGCGTCCGCGTAACTGCTCGGCAGCGGCGGCGATGGCGCGGGGCCAACTAGCGGGAGCTTCTTCGCCCTTCACGACGGGCGCTTTGAGGCGGGAGTCACTGTGGAGGTGGTGGAAATTCATTCTGTGGCTGTCGGGCATCCAGCAGGAATTCACAAAGTCGTTTTCGCGCGGAGTGATGCGGTGAACAATGTTTTCGCGACTCCAGATAACGATATTTGAACCTGTGCCGCAGGTGACGTCGATGCTCTTCGTTTCTTTCAAAAACCAGACACGCATTTTGAAACGGAAATCTTTGCTGGTGAGCGCGCCCACGGGGCAGATATCGACCGTGTTGAGCGAGTAATTATTATCCAATCGCTTGCCGGGATAAACCGACAGCTTGGTGTGGCTGCCGCGGTTTAGGAAGCCGAGCACGTCATCATGCGCTACTTCTTGCATGAAGCGGATGCAGCGCGAGCACATGATGCAACGCTCGTCATCGAGCACAATGCGTTCGCCGATGTC
>CAIWSO010000096.1 GCA_903915315.1 uncultured Spartobacteria bacterium
ATGACTTCAAATTGGTCGGGTGAAGCGGCGAGGTAAAAAAGACGGTTTCCGCAAGTGCCGCGCGCGGCGTCGAGTTCGTCGAGTTTACGAGCGAGGTCTTGGTAGCCTTCGAAATGATCAAATTCACTGCGGTGATAACTGACACAGGAGGCGAAGCTATTCCAAAGCTCGTCATTGAGATTTTGTCGGGAAAACTTCCGCGCCGCTTCTTCGAGTTCCGTGCGGAAAACCTCATCTGTTTTGTCGCGTCGGGCAAAGCCCACAACGCTGATCGCGGGAGGCAGGGCGCCATCCGCAGCCAGATTATAAAGGGCTGGAATGAGTTTGCGGTGCGTGAGGTCGCCGGTCGCGCCGAAAATCACAAGTGTGCACGGGTCAGGCATAGTGCGGGAGGTGAGTCCCTCACGTAGTGGATTTGTTCTCAAAGCTTCTGTTGGCATGAATAGTAACGAGTATAGTTCTGCGGATCGCAGATCAATCGGGAAAAGACGGGTGGTACTAGCGGTGGTGCGATTTATTTCTCAGATACGAAGCGAACCTCGTGATCAAGAATGTGTCATATTTTTGGCGATGACCCATTGGTCAAATTGCTCGGCGGTGAGGAAGCCCAGCGCGACGGCGGCTTCCTTTAGGCTTGAGGCGTCTTTGTGCGCCTTCTTGGCGATCTGCGCGGATTTGTCGTAGCCGATGTGGGGATTGAGTGCGGTGACGAGCATGAGGGAATTTTCCACATAGAGTGCGATGACGTCCAAATTCGGCTCGATGCCGATCGCGCAATGGTCGTTGAAGGAATGGCAGCCAGCGGCAAGGAGGCGGACGGAGTGCAAGAAATTGTGAACAATAAGCGGCTTGAAGACGTTCAGTTCGAAATTGCCTTGGGAAGCGGCGATGCCGATGGCCGTGTCGTTGCCCATGACTTGGATCGAAAGCATGGTGAGAGCCTCGGATTGAGTGGGGTTGACTTTGCCGGGCATGATGGACGAGCCGGGCTCGTTTTCGGGAATGGTGAGTTCGCCCAGTCCGCAGCGGGGGCCAGAGGCCAACCAGCGGATGTCATTGGCGATTTTCATCAATGCGCAGGCGAGAGATTTGACTGCTCCGCTGGCGATGACAAATTCATTATGGCCGGACAGGGCGGCGAACTTGTTCGGTGCCGAGGAGAAGGGAAGTTGGGTGAGTTTGGCGATGTGAGCAGCGGCGCGGTCGCCGAATTCGGGGTGGGCATTTAATCCCGTGCCCACGGCGGTGCCGCCAATGGCGAGTTGGTAAAGGCCGCCAAGAGAGGCTTCGATGTCCTTCATGGCCTGATCGAGCATAGCTACGTAGCCGGAGAATTCCTGACCGAGCGTGAGCGGGGTGGCATCCTGAAGATGGGTGCGCCCGATTTTCACAATATCTGCAAAAGCGGTTGCCTTCGCATCCAGAGTGTCGCGGAGCTTCTTCACGGCGGGCATGAGAACCTCGATGACGACAGCAGCTGAGGCGATCGACATGGCTGTTGGGAAGGTATCATTCGACGATTGCGACATGTTGACGTCGTCATTCGGGTGGATTGGCTTCTTGCTGCCCTTCTCACCGCCGGCGATGGCGATGGCGCGGTTCGAGATGACCTCGTTCGCATTCATGTTGCTCTGCGTGCCCGATCCGGTCTGCCAGATGCGAAGGGGAAAGTGGGCGTCGAGCTTGCCGGCGATCACCTCATCGGCGGCTTGAGAAATGAGTTCGCATTTTTCTTTCGTCAGCTTGCCCAAGTCAGCATTCGCCATGGCGGCGGCTTTTTTGAGAACACCCAAGGCTTTGATCATTTCGGGTGGGAGGATGTCCTCGCCGATGTCAAAATGGATGAGGGAGCGCGCGGTCTGGGCGCCCCAGTAGGCGTCATGCGAAACGGGAATCTCTCCCATGGAGTCGCTTTCGAGACGGTGCGTGGCGGGATTGTGTGGCTGAGTGATCATTTTTAAGTTGGGAGGTGTTAGATATGGCGAATGAGATCGCTTTTATCGAAGCGAACTTTTGGTGTGGTGGCGTATTTGTCGGATGCGGCGCGATAGCCGACACAGCAGGCGACGACAGTGTTGAAGCCTTTTGCAGGGAGGTCGAGGATGGCATCGTATTCTCGTGGGTCGAGGCCCTCCATCGGACAGGCATCCACGCCAAGCAGGGCCGCAGATGTCATGAGATTTCCCAATGCGATATAAACCTGTCTTGCCGCCCATTCGCGTGCCCATTGGGAGCGCGGGCCGTTGATAATGTCGGACATCATCATGTCGCGGTAGAAGGCAAGTGATTCAAGTGTCACGCCACGGACTTC
>CAIWSO010000097.1 GCA_903915315.1 uncultured Spartobacteria bacterium
CAGTGCCGCCGGCGGGATCGATCTCCAGGTTCTCGGCCTCGGCTCGGATGGCCACCTCGGCTTCAACGAGCCGGGTTCCTCGCTCGCCTCCCGCACCCGGATCAAGACGCTCACCGAGCGCACCCGTCGCGATAATACGCGCTTCTTTGCGGATGGTGACTCCGTTCCCCACCATGTCATCACGATGGGGCTCGGAACCATTATGGAAAGCCGCCTGAGCGTCCTGCTCGCCTTCGGTCGGGCCAAGGCGGAAGCGGTTGCCGCGAGCGTGGAGGGGCCGGTTACGGCGTCGGTTCCGGGCTCTCTCCTCCAATTTCATCCCCATGCCAAGTTCATCCTCGACATTGAGGCCGCCTCTGCGTTGACCCGCTCGGACTACTACCGCTGGGTCTATCAAAACAAACCGGTTTGGCAGATCGACCTCTGAATCTGTTTTTAACTCCTTCACATGCATTTTACAATAAACTTCGAATCAATGCTTTCCTGAAAACAAAAACCATCCATCGGGCGATGCTCTAACTCTATATCCGCAGATCACCGCAAATAATCAAAGTTTGCACCAAAACTCTCGCCGATCTCGCTGCGGCGAAAACTTAAACTTCTTACGACGAATTTTAATATGGCACACCTTTACAACGATGGCTCCAGCAACGCCCCGAAACTCCAAGTCTGGGTAAACCAATACAACTTAATGGACCTCCGTCCCGATAGCCTCTGGCCGGGACTCGAGGGTCGTGAGCGGAACGAGCGTCTCGCCCTTGATGGCTTCGAGGGGATTCAATTGATTGACGACACGCCTGCTCCCGAGGGTTCGACGCTGCCGTTCTGCGGACTGGATCGGATTAATCTGCCCTGTGAGGCCGATCCAATTGCCTCAAAGCATGCGGCACGCGGCGATGCTTGCCTCACCGTTCACGCCGGTTGGGGCATGGAAGATGACGGAGAGGTTTTCCGCTTCGTGGAAGCCATTCTCAACGCATCGGAAAAATACCGGCTGCCGATATTCATCGAGACGCATCGCGCCACCATCACGCAGGACATGTGGCGGACCGTGCAGATCACAAAGCGTTTTCCCGAGGTGCGCTTTAATGGCGATTTCAGCCATTACTACTGTGGGCAGGAAATGGTTTATGGTGATCTAGAGTCGAAGCTTGCTTTCATGGAGCCGATCTTCGCCCGCGTGGGCTTCATGCATGGGCGTATTGCCGCCTATGGTTGGATGCAGTCAATCATCGATGACGACATCGCCACGCGCCCGAAAATGGCGCACGGTCTGTGGGATTACTTCGCGGATTTCCGCGAAATCTGGATGCGGGCGATGCTTGGCTTCATCCGCGTTGCAAAACTTGGCGATGTGCTCGTATTCGCGCCGGAACTGCTCGCCGGGCTTTATTACTACGCCCGAAAATTTCCCGATGCCTCTAGTAATCTTGTGGAGGAAAGCGACCGCTACGCCCAGACGCTGCTCTACCAGAAAATCGCGCGGGAATGTTTCGCATCGGCCACTCAACGAGCCGTGTCCCAACTTTAAATGACTGAATCCACCATGCAACTCGCCTTATCCCACCTCGGCTATCGCCAGGATTCACCGAAAACCGTCACCCTTTGCCCCGGCGCGGACCACGCGCGCCTGCCAGAGCGGATTCCATTTTACCTGCGTCAGAATTGCTTTCGCATGCCGCGCGAGCGCGTGGAACCGGAGGGTTTCTCCAAGCGCTTCCCGTGCCCGTTCGATCTCCTCGAAGGCAAGCTCATTCCAGAGCCAGGCTCGTTTTTTTATCAGAGCGAACTCGTCAAAGTGCAGTCCCGCTGGGGAACATTTTGGCAGGCCGACTTTAGCGATTTCACGACGCCCGGCAGCTACCAGATCGAGACCGACTACCAGATCTCCGCGCCGTTCATGATCGCGGACTGGGTCTATGACCGCCTCACCCGTGGATTCCTCACCTTCCTCAAAAGCCAGCGCTGTGGTTGCGAGATTCCTGGAGTTCATCCCGCCTGCCACCTCGACGACGGCAAGCTCGATACCGATGGCAGTTACTGGCCAGCGACCGGCGGTTGGCATGATGCGGGCGATTTCCGAAAATGGCTCGCTCTCACTCAGGGCAATCTGGAGGCGCTCGTGCTCGTCGCGGAAAAAGGCCATCCCGGCTTCCGCGAGGCGGCCCGTGACGAGATTCGCTGGGGCAACCGGCTTTATCACCAGATGATTACTTCGGACGGGCAGGTCTATGAGGATGTCGCCGGAGGAGCGGCGCCGCCTGAACTCAACCGCATCTACGAAAAGCACTGGTGGTTTGAAAACCATCCCGGCTGCTACGGAAGCGCGAGTGACAATCGGTGGACCGATAACCGCCTCCACTCGGGAGACGAGCGCGTGGTCCGCACGACCTACAATCCCCAGATACAATTCGCCTTTGTTCAAATGCAGATGCAGTGCTTCAAAGTTCTGCCCGATGCCGATGGCGTCATCTGCCGAGGCCTCGCCGAACGGGCCTGGAAATATGGACGCCAGCGCGGCCACGACGGGCGCACGCTCTTCATCGCCCAGGTGCTTCTCGCCGCGCTGGAATTGCCCGAACTGGCCGGAACCGACTTGATCCGCTCGCTGGCCAATGAGCTCCTCGCCCGGCAGGAAACCCGCGCTGATGGCATCACGGGTTTCTTCTACGAAAAAGACCGCGCGGACGCCTACCGGAGCATCACCTACGCTGGCCATACCGCTTGGGCCTTGCTGCGACTCGTCGAATTGGCACTACCGGGTTTGGAGGCAGTGGCCTCACCCTGCCGCGAAGCCGTGGCGCTCTACTGCAACGGCTACCTCGCCGCCGATGCCGCCTCGAATCCCTTTGCTTTCACCCCTTACGGTGTTTTCAAAAATCCCGAGCAGGCGCAGCGCCAGACATTCCGCGATGCGGGTGGGGGACTTGGCATTCGCAGTTTCATGCATCCGTTCAACTGGCAGGGCATCGCGCACGGCACGAGCAGTTGCGCCACGGCACACGCCGCCGTGCTGGCCAAAGCCTCCGCACTTCTCGGCGTTCCTGCCTGGCGAGTGCTGGCGGAGCAGCAGATTCAGTGGACCGTCGGACACAACACACTCAATCGCTCGCTCTACAATGGCATCGGCTACCGTCAGCCTGTGGCTTACGGCTTCCGCGTCACTCAGATCCCCGAGGGCACCGTGATCGGCTTCATCGGCCGACCCGACGACACGCCGTATCTCGAAGAGAGCTTCGCCATCGAGTGGAACACGCTGGAGCACTGGGATGTGCCCTACGCCCATGCCATCAACGCCATCGCTTGGTTGTGAAAGACACCATGAAAAATATCTCTTCTGAAATAACCTGGTCCGGAACCCCGCCGACCGCCGTTCAGTTGATGGAAGCCGGCTGGGTTGAGGCAACATGGGAGGTGGCGGCGGAGGTTTCTTTTGCCACGACATGCCGACTCATCCTTCCGGAAACGGCGGAGCCTTTCTGGTGTATCCCGGGGCTCTTTTGGGGAGACAATCAGCAGGATAGCACCGGCCAATACTATCCGCGATTTCGTGCCGGTATGGAATCGCCGCGTCGGTTTGAAAGTTCGTTTTGGGAGCTCAGCGTGGCGCGAGCGGCACAACCGCTCGTTGCCATGTTCGATGGCGAAGGTTGGTGGATTCTGGAGGTCTTGCCCGCAGCCGGCGATCTTTGTGCCAGTGTCGGTTTTTCCTTTGAGAACGGCCGTCCGGTTCTTCTCGCCTCGCTTCCCGCCAGTGAGCGGCCTTATCGACACACGGGCCATGACTACACCATGCCGGTGACGGGCGCTTCACAAGTTGGCACATTGCGCCGGATTGCTTGGGCGGTGCGGGCCATGCGTATCGAGGGCGATCGCACCTCGTTGCTGGATCTCCTGCAGTCGAACTACCATGCCACCGGGAAAGCTGCCGCACCGCTCCCCGCGGCGGATTTGGCGCGGGTTACGCGGAACGCCCTTCTGAATTGGCACTACCATCCCGAGTCCCATTACTTTCGATACACGGTGGCCTTCGACCGCGTTGGTCAGCAGATCGCCGAGGCATACGGTGCGTCCCTCGATCGCCGCGAAATGGCGCTTGGCTGGGTGAGCGGATGGGTCGTCTTTGAAGCATTGATCGAGTGGGCGGTGAAGTATCAGGACTCCGCCGCGTTGGATGCCGTGGAATCCACATGGCAGAATCTCACCACGGTCGGCGTTGTTTCGCCGAGCGGGTATTGGTGGACGCGGTTTGCACCGTCCTGGGGGCGCACCCCGGGCATTTTCGACTCCCGATCGCCCGATGGTTTTGATGGGAATTGGATGGCGAAACCCGACCATCTGCACCTCCGGACCTTGGGCGATGCGGTCTGGCGGGCGGCTCGCTCGCTGCGGCGCCATGGTGCCAACCTGCGGTGCGCGGAAGCGCTGCTGGGGCAGGTTAAACGGCAATTCGAACTCGTCGCGGATCTCGCACGAAGCGGTTGGCCTATACCTCTCAGCGTCGATGCCCGCACCGGAGAGCCCGCCGGGTTGAAGGGCACGGCAGGCATGATCTGGATTTCCGTATGGGCGGAGCTTGCCGCCATGGGGGAGTGGACTGACACCGCCCTCATCGCCCAGGGACTCGATCACCACCGGGCCGATGTCGAGTCCGGCCAACTTTTCGGCGCGCCGGAGGATGTCGGCGAGTGCGTGACCTCCGAGGACATTTACATCGCGGTCAATGCCTACCTCGACGGTTATCGTGTAACTGGCCGTGTCGAGGATCTCCACACCGCCATCGCGGCAGCCCGCTGGCTTTATGCGTGGCGGAAGTCGTTCGACAATCTCATCGATCCGCGAACTCTCGTCGGCGTTTACCAGCTTCGCAGCCGGGGAGGGGACCTGGCTTCCTTTAAAAACAACCACCTTCACCTCTACGGGCTCGATGTGGAGGAAAGCCTTCTTGAGCTGGCTCGATTGACCGGTGACAACCGCTGGCGCGAACTCGCCGAGGACCATTGGCACTTCGCCGCGCAGCTAACGCCCCTTGTCGACGGGCAATTCAACGCCTACGAGGGCATGGTCACCGAGCAATTTTACTTCATCGACTGGTCGGCCTTGGGAAATTCCGTCCGATTGTTTGAAGACGACGAGCGCCGCTCGAACTACGATGTCGGCCCGCACTACCGCAACCACGGCAACCTCGCGGGGTTCTCCCATGCATGGTGCACGGCTTTCGTGCTGCGAAGCGCATTAAGGAGAGCTTGATGAAGCTCGCGCGCAGGCTGTTCGAGTTCCTCCCTTATCACCGATCGGCGGCGCTATCGGTTAGGCTCCATTTCGCTAGAAGCAAAAATATAAATTGAAAAAATGAAAATTTCCACTCCTCCCAAAGAAACCACCATGAAACGAAATCGACTCCTCATGGAAGATGTCTCAGGACAGCCTGTGGAGGCAACGGCAAGGCGCTCGGTTGTGCCCATCCGATTCATCCGTGGTTAGTTTCACTCCAACTCCGCCTCCGTGCCTTTGTGTCTCCGTGAGAGGAAATCCAATCCCAAACGCAAATTTCCTATTGAAACATTAAATGAATTTTTGATATTCTATTAAACAGACTTTGAATTATCGCCAAACGCAGTTTCGAGTCCGTTTCCTTTAACCTCCAAAAAAGAACTCCATCATGAAATCGGTCCCCTTCTCCCGCCCTCTGAACTTTGGCGATCGGTCGTTTCGCTCAGTGCTCGGCATTCTATGCCTCCTCACGGCTCTTCTTGGAGCTGTAGCTTCCGCTCACGCGGCGAGCGCCACCTGGACAGGGAGCTCCTCTGCCGTTTGGGCTACCACCACGAACTGGTCTGCAAATCCGGTCCCAGGCGTGGGAGACACCGCCACGTTCAATGGAACCGGTAACGGCAACACGATACTCACTGTTGGCACGATTTCGCTCACCAATATCGCGTTCGACACATCCAACGCGGCCGCTTACACGCTGGGGGCCAGCGCTGGAACCGGTTCGATTACATTTGCGAATGGCACGACCACTGCCGTCACGACGAATAGTTCCGTGACCAACAATCAGACCATCAACGCCAACCTCACGCTTGGCACGGCCATCGCAAGCACCACGACCTTCCAAAATAACAGCAGCACCGCCCTTCTTACCCTTGGCGGCAATATCACGGGCGGCACTGGCGGGACGGCTGCGGCTAAGACTGTGATCTTCAGCGGCACGGGGAATACGACTGCCGGTGGCATTATCTCCAATGGTGGTGCCACTTCGCTAGCCGTGACGAAGACCGGTGCTGGCACGCTCGCCCTCAACGGTGCCAATACCTACACCGGTGCCACGATTATCAGCGAAGGCACGCTGGCCTTGGGCAGCGGCGCAACCTTGGGAAGCGGCGCGGGAGCGCTCACCTTTGGTGCCACCACCTCCTCAACCGGCGCGACTCCCACGCTCAACATTGGAGGCAGCATCACCCTCGGCGGCGCAGTCACCACTGTTGCCAATACGAATAATAACAACGGTGGTGCCATCATCTCCGGCGGTTCGCTGGGCTTGGGAACGACTCCCCGGACTTTTACCGTGGCTGACTCAGCCGCCGCGCCCGTCGATCTGACGATCAGCTCTAACATTACCGGAAGCGGCCAGGCCCTCGTCAAGCTGGGAGCTGGAACCATGCTTCTTTCAGGTGTAAATTCTTACACAGGTAGCACGACGATCCGCACCGGCACTCTCCTCGTCGGCGGCAATGCTGCGGTTTCGACCGATGGCGCCCTTGGGAATAATAACAGCAATATCAACCTTGGGGACGCCACCTCAAGCACGAGCGCCAATGTGGCTTTGCTCACCAATGGAGCCTTTACAATTGCCCGTGGCGTGGCCACAAGTGCTTCTGCAATAACCACCGGCACGCACGCGATTGGCGGTAATACAGCCAATACCTCGACATTCTCCGGCTCAATTGTTGCCAACAGCCTCACCGGTATTACCGTCTCACAAGCCACCGGC
>CAIWSO010000098.1 GCA_903915315.1 uncultured Spartobacteria bacterium
CGAGTTTTTGTCAAAGGACTTTGCCGAACCGTTTTCGAAACGAAAAACTGCGAGTTGGCACCGCTTGGACTCTGGTGGGCGATGGTGAATTTTCAGTGTCAATAAATCCCCGGTGTCAACTGGCTGATACTCGACGACCGCCTGGGTTCTTTGAAAATCCTTCGGGGCGGACTTCGGCTGCGACTTTCCGGCCGGGATGACTTCATAAAGCGCCGTGTGCTCAATGGGAGAGGCGACCTTTGTTGTAAAGCGGATCGATTTTTCCGAATCCCGCTGATTTTCATAACCGATCAACCGGAAATAGGCTGCTTGGGCTGGGTTGAATTGGACCTCGACTTTGACATTTTCGGCGAAGGCTTGCGCCCGAATGCCCACGCGAATCAACAAGTGATCTTCATTCCAAGGAGCTAGGCCGCTTTCGATATTCGTCGAAAAAGCCGCTTTGCCAGCCTGCTCTGCGTAGTTGTAGGTGAAAGCATTGATCAATTCCTCAATGTGGACGGAATCGGGCGGCGGAAGTTCGCTTTCAAGAATCTGAGCGCGGATTCTGGCATAGCCAGAGGGGTCGACATCCAAGGAATACTCGGAGGCACGCTGGACCTTCGTATCAACTAGGCGCCCGCCAAAAGTGGCATTACGAATGTCCTTTTGATTTTCCTTGAGGGGAATTGTTTGCCCCGGCTTTTCCAGCTGAGATGCCAGACCCGAAGCCGATCCGATCTCATTGGTCAACAAACCCTGCTCCGCAAATTCATGCTCTATGGGGCACTCGACGGACTTGGATTTTGATCGCGATGGGATATCATGTGGCGTGGTGTTTTTTGCCAAGGTATCAGTGCTTGGGGCGACGTGTGTTTTTGACTCCCCTGCCGGCCCCGTTATGGCATTCGGAGCATTGTCGGCGTCTGGATTTTGAATTTCCTCAAGCGACGCGGTGGGCGCCTCCCCATTCTGGACCATGACTAATTCGGCAACAGAGGGTCGATAAACTAGGGTCGATAAAAACGCCACGCTTGCCGCTGCTGCCAACCCGAGAGGGAGACCCCAGCGGATCAGTGTTTTTTTTCTGCGGAACGCGGCTTGGTTTTCCTCGCAAGCTCGTAGGAGGTCGATGCGCACTTTCGCATCAAAGCACTCGGTAGAAGGTGGAAGATAGCCGAGCGTGGTCACCATCTTAATCGTATCGGTGAGCTCGACCTGCAAAGCATCCGACACCGCCAACTCGCGCTCAAATTCATCACGGGCGCTGCCAATTAACTCCCCAAGTGCATAGTCTGTGGTGCGGGTATCGCTCATAGTGTGGAAACGGGTTTCTGTTCGGTATTCCAAAGACGGCGGAGCGTTTGGAGCGCCTCATGGAGTTGCACTCCCACGTGGGAAACGCTCATTTTCATGACCTCGCTCATTTCCTTGTAGCTCAGATCGCCCTCAAACTTGAGGTTCACCAACTCGCGCTGGCGCTCGGGAAGTTGGGATACAAGCCCCCGCAGGCGCTGCGTATCCTCGACAGCCATGAGATTTTTTGCCGGAGAATCTTCCGCTGCCTCGTGGTTTTCATCGAGGGGCTCCGATGAAAAGCGGACAACTTTTCGGCGGTGATCCAAAGCGCAATTGCGGCAAACACAAAACAACCACGGAGCAAGGCGCGGCTCAAGAGCCACGAGATCCTGTCGGCTCAAACGAAGAAACGTTTCCTGCACAGCATCACGTGCCGACTCGATGTCCCCCGTGATTTCCTTGGCGTAACTTATAAGAACACGCTCGAAGCGCTCGATTGCAAATGGGATGATTTTTTCCGCTGTCATGGGAGGGTTCAACAGGTCAACGAAGAAAGCGGGATTTTATTAGGACTTTTTTTAGCCCAAAAAACTAAGCGGGGATAGAGTTTAAAGATCCCCTATGTTAATTTGTGACTAGCAATCCCAATTTTGCTAATTTGAACAGCCATTTCGTTCCATTCGCGACTCTCGACAAATGGGCAAGCCATGCCCTTCACTTGGGAACCGTTTAGATGGATTCCCTAAGCTTAACCTTTGGGCAGACGCCGGCTTTCTGTATCTCACGGCTTCGGTTCTAACTAAAATCCCGTAGCGGTTTTAATTTTCAGCGACGGACCGGAGCACGACCTTGCGGAGATTGAAGGCTTTCCATGCGCTCGGATCGGGGC
>CAIWSO010000099.1 GCA_903915315.1 uncultured Spartobacteria bacterium
CCTTGCGCCGGAGCGCCTAAAGGCGCTGCGCCATGTCGCCACCATCGAAAGTATCGGATCTTCCACCCGCATTGAGGGGAGCAAGATGACCGACCGCGATGTTGAGCGCCTGCTTGCCAACCTAGAAATCCAACGCTTCAGCAGTCGCGACGAGCAGGAAGTCGCCGGCTATGCCGATGTCATGGAAACCATCTTCCACGCATGGGCCGAGATTCCTATCACGGAAAACCATATCAAACAACTTCACCGCGACCTTTTGCGCCACAGCGATAAAGACGAGCGGCACCGTGGTGAATACAAGACCTTGCGCAATGATGTGGGAGCCTTCGACGCAGCCGGCAACATGATCGGCATTGTGTTCGAGACGGCTACGCCTTTCGACACGCCGCGCCGCATGGCAGAGTTGCTGAAATGGTTGAATGACGCCCGCGAGTTGAAGCGCATTCACCCGCTGCTGATCGTCGCCGTGTTCGTCGTTACCTTTTTGGAAATTCACCCATTCCAGGACGGCAACGGTCGATTGAGCCGCATCCTGACCACCCTCTTATTATTGCAGGCTGGCTATGCTTATGTGCCGTATTCATCACTGGAATCGGTGATCGAGAATAGCAAAGAAGGCTACTACTTGGCCTTGCGGCAGACGCAAGGCACCATCCGCACTGAGACTCCGAATTGGCAACCTTGGATTACCTTTTTCATGCGCGCCATGCAGCAGCAGAAGCGACGCTTGGCCGTGAAGGTTGAGCGCGAAAAAAATGCCCTAGCCGTCCTGCCGGATTTGGCCGTTAAAATTCTGGATTATGTGCGCGACAATGGTCGCGTCACAACCCGCGACATGGTGCGCGAAGCCGAGGCAAGCCCCAACACACTCAAAGCCATCTTCACCGCACTGGTTAAAAAAGGCCTTCTGGTCCGCCACGGCGGAGGGCGATCAACCTGGTATGCGCTACCGTGATCCGTGCCCATTAGCCTCATCCGTGGTTCAAATAATCGTCTTTTCCGTAAATTTTCCTGCCCTCCCGCGACTGCTTCACGCCGGATTTGCGAAGCGTGAAGGCAGACAGAGAAGGCTGCCATCCCGCCGCAGCTAGCTCCCGAGCTCGTTGGCGGACGTGAGCACGATTTGACTTTCCTGCCAGCGGAGAGCCGTTGGCAGAAGTTCACCATGCCGGATGTTTGCGGACTTATAGTGGATTTTGCCGATGGGTGTCCGTTATTGCTTCCGAGCACGCCCTTGCAATATCTCAAGCGAATCCACAGGGAATTGCTTGCCGCTCTGTTTTATAACCTCACCCCAGTTGCGGAATGCTTTAGGAGGTTGGTATTTGTTGCAGTTCTTGTCATATTGGCCCTTGATACCAGTCAGTCGGTACATGGAGTCTGTGGCGGCTGCTTTGACTCCATCGTCGGTACAACGTGACCCGATGAAGAAATCGTTGCCCGGCCAGGAGACATGATCCCAGGCAACGATGCTATATAACTCACATCCATCAAATTCTCCTGGCGATTCTTCGTAAGCTTTGGGCGGGCAAAGTTGGGGCTTATTTGCATTTCCTGAAGCTCGGAGAGGACGAACCAAAAAATCGATTCCATAGATTTTCTCACGCTGGTTTGCGCATTCGCTATATGGGTCGAAATAAAGAGCGCGAATGTGTGGCAGATCGGCAGCGTTTTCTGCGAGTAATCGTCGAAGAACTGATTCAAGCATTTTTCCAATAGTCCCGCAAAATGGGCCCGCAAATTGACCACACCCCAATCCGGGAACTGTAATAAATGCAGGCGATCCAGTTTCGGAAGATCGTGCGTTGATCCATTCCAAGACCGGTAAAAGTCTGCGCTCGTAGAGTGAAAAGAATCCCTCGGGGGAGATACTGCTGTCCGAGCCTACAACCTCATTCCAATCGGCTGGAGTGCAATCACAGCCGTTCCGAAGGAGAGCGCCGGGAGTAAAGACAAGCGTCCCCTGAAATGGCCTATCATAAACGACAGGATTGGTATGATGCCCATTGTCATAAATCTCCACTGGCACGCCAACGGAAATGTCACCCAGCAGACCGAGTTCAACAAGATTCCAATCGGAACCATCTCCCCGCACCATACTCTCTGCGAAGATTTGAGGTATTTTAGTTTTGAGCAATTCGGCAAGAAGATCGGAGTCGGAAAAACTTCTGATCGGCTTCTGATTTATTCGAGCAGCAAGGAGTTTCCCAGCTTGGCTCGCTCCCGCAGTAAGTTGGCCCAAGTAGACATTGCTGCGCTCCCTTGTTTCTCTCGGAACAATGATTGAGTGCGTTAGAAATTGGGGCTGCTTCATTTTAAAAACTAGTAACTACTCGGAAAGTTGCGAACAAGGATTCATCCCATTTCATCCTTAAAAATGAAATTATGAGGTGCGATGGCTACACGCCGAGTCTTAAAACTTCTTTCCCCCGTGTTGCATTTCCTGCGACTTCGTCCGTGCTAAAATGCAGAGCAAAAATCACCATGCTGTCCCTATGTCCTAACATGTTACCTGTGTCTGACCGTTTCGTCTTAAAACTTAATGCTTAATTGATGAAACTAAATTTCACCCTTCGGGCTGCCTGCGGCAGTCTTTCTCCGCTTCGCTCCGATTCTTAAAACTCTCCCCGTCCCGCCACCAGTTACTCGCCACTTTCACCTTCCTACCTTCCCACCTTTATGACCTCCTCCGACTTGATGATTTCAATGACCAAAGCCGACTTTGATGTCGATTTGATCGGCACCTGCGGCACATCTGCTCTGTTTGGGGCTTTACGCGAAGGCGGCACCGAGCGTGTCTCTACTGCC
>CAIWSO010000100.1 GCA_903915315.1 uncultured Spartobacteria bacterium
CCAAGGGTGGCTCGACCAAAGAACCCGCCAAAAGGCCAGCCCATCGAAGGCGGTCAGACGCGGCATCTGGGCGCGCAGGCAGGCCGACCGCAGGTCCAGCGGCGGCGACGCCAACGGGATGCGGCCGAGGCGGGTTTCCCAGGCATCCGGGATATCGGAGTCCGAGCGAGAAGGAGGGGTGTTCATGGGGTGCCTTTCCAGGGTCAGCGGATCTCTTCGTAAAGGGGACGCAGTCGCGCGCGCAGTTTGTCTATTCCATACCGGTAGCGGCTGGCGGCGGTGTTCGGCGGGATGTCGAGCAATCGGGCTATCGCCTCGAAGGTCAGCCCCTCCCACAGCTTGAGGTGGACAACCGAGCGCTGGTCCTCGGGCAATTCGCCGAGGGCCTCGGCGAGGCCCAAACGAAAGGCGGCTTCATCGGGATCGGCATGGGTCGCGAACAGTTCCAGCGGCTCCTTCGACCATTGGTCCGCCACCCGGTCTCGGGTCGCCCGCCGTCGGATGCGATCGATGGCCAGATGGTGCAAGGACCTCAGGAGCCACCCGCGCGCGTCCCGGACAGTTTCCGGCATCGGCTGGCGGGCCAGGCGGTGGAACTGGTCCTGCAGCAAATCCCGCGCATCGGCCTCCGACCGCGTCAGATTCAGGGCGTAGGCAAACAACGCTCCCGCATGGGCGTCATAGAGGGTTTCAATTGAGTCGGGGCCTGCCATCGAGATCGGTGTTCACAGGGAGGACGCAGGACCCCTAGGGATTTGTCTGCCCAAAAACGGAGGAGCTCGCTCGACAACGAAAAACCCGCAGCGCCATATCGGGCGAACCTGGGACGGGTACGGGTGCTGCAGAGATGGGGGAAGGGCGGGTCACGCCGGGACCAGCATGAGTTTACCGAGTTCTGGCCGAAAGGAGTGGGGGGCCCAAAACCGAAAATCGGTCCCTGCCCCCGTTTACGATCGACTCAACGCCTGCCGAAAGAATGCTGTTGCGGACCCTTCGACGAGGTTTGACCTTAGGTGGACAGACCGCCAAAAAAGTCCCCGCGGGAAGTTTAGGCTGCGTTTAGGTGGCCTAAACAACGTTAGGCGGCTCTTGCGAGATTTGGATGCCTTACGAAAACGGTATGAAAAAAGACCACCTTCCAATCATTGGCGTGCTTGGTGCATTAGGCCTATTTGCGCTTGCTACAACGCGCTACCCGGGCGGCTATGACTGGGCGAACAACACGATCTCCGCGCTCTTTCAACCACACGCGCTGAACGGCGCTCAAAACCCGGCGAGGTCCATCGCAGTGCTGGCCGTTTTCATGTTTTGCGTCAGCGTGGCCGTTGTCTTCAAATGGATTTCGAGCAGCGCGAAGTCCCGCTTCCACAAAAAGACGATCGAAATCTCCGGCATTGGTTCGATGGTCTATGCATTTCTGGTGGTCACGCCGATGCATAATGTGCTCGTCAGTGTGGGATTGATTTTCTTTTTGACGGCGATACTCACCACCTTGCACATGGTGTATTTGGAGGGACGCTCCGGGATGTTCTATGCCGGCATCGTTTGCCTCGCCTTGCCGCTCACCAATGCGGCGATGTATTATGGAAACGTGCTCTATGGATTGCTTCCGATTGTTCAAAAACTTGGCATGGCC
>CAIWSO010000101.1 GCA_903915315.1 uncultured Spartobacteria bacterium
CTCAAAAATGTCTCTTCCCTTTATACGCCAACGACTCCTATAGCTGCTTCTGCAACATATAACTTCGGCTATGTCGAAGGAACCTCCAATATCTTTAATGTTCCCCTAAGTGTAGCGGGTGGAGGAACTCTTGATCGATTTATTTACGCCGATGCTGACAAGGATGGCTTGATATCAAGTGGCGATAATCTTATTGCTGCAATCGATTCTGGCGTCGGAGCCCTTGATTTAAGGACCGCAATATTCGATTTTGTTTAGTCGGCCATGAAATCCCCTCGCGCTGGGAGGGGGATGGGCGCACTGAGGTGGACCCCGAAAATCGGACCAGAGGCTAAGAGATAAAAAGCGATGGTTGGAGGAGGTCAATAAACCTATAACCAACTATTGAAATGAAAGCTAAACGCAGAAGACATGATAGCGCCTTCAAGGCGCGAGTGGCCATAGAGGCCATGAAAGAAGGAAAAACAATCCACCAGATCGCGAAGGAGAACGACATTCATCCCACGCAGGTCACGGACTGGAAGAAGACCCTAGCAGAAAACATCGCCGGAGTGTTTGAAAGCGGCACACACACTGGGAAGGAGGATTTTGAACGGGAACGCGCACGACTGCATTCAAAGATTGGAGAACTGACGGTGTGTGTTGATTTCCTGGAAAAAAAATCCAAACAGCTCGGCCTATGAACCGCTCCGAGCTGGTAGAAAAAAATCATCCGGAGTTGAGCGTGAGAAAACAATGCGCGCTATTGGGCGTGATGCGCTCGGTGTATTATTACAAACCCATGAAGCAGAGTGAGGAAGAGAGGAAGCTCGCGCGGGCACTGGACAAGATTTACATGATAGATCCGTGCATGGGAAGTCGGCGACTCGTGACGAAGCTGAACGAGGGTTACAGAATAGGAAGTAATCGTAAACAAGTCCAGCGGGTGAGGCGAGAAATGGGAATCGAAACGATCTGGTGCAAACCCAAACGCACGAGCGTTCCAGATAATGGACACCGTAAATATCCCTATTTACTCAGAGAGCGAAAGATCAGCGAAGCGGACGAAGTCTGGTGCACAGACATCACCTACATTCCCATGCCCAAAGGCCACGCCTACTTGTGTGCGGTGATGGACTGGCACACGCGCTATGTGCTGGGTTGGGCGGTATCCAATACGATGGACGCCGCCTTGACGAGCAAGGCGCTTGCGGTCGCAGTCAAGAAAGGCAGGAGGCTCCCGGAAATCTTCAATACCGACCAAGGCAGCCAGTTTACCTCGCCGGAATGGACAGGAAAGTTGGAGAGCCTGGGCATCAAAGTGAGCATGGATGGAAAAGAGCGATGGATGGATAATGTTTTCATTGAACGGCTTTGGAGAAGTCTGAAATACGAGGATGTGTATTTGAGGGAATACAGCAATCTATGGGACTTGGAGCGCGGATTGGGGAAATGGTTCGATCGATACAACACTTGGCGACCGCATGAGGCACTTGGTAACCGAACCCCTGAGAAAGCCTATTGTGAAGATCGCAAAGAGCAGAAGGAGGCCCAAGCAGCATGAAAACAAGCCGAACCAATAAGCTCCCCCCTAAACGCTTCCGATTTTTGTCTCCTGCGCTGCGGGCCCGCGTAGGCCTCTCCGCTACGCTCCGAGGCCAACCGGGCCCTGCGCTACGGAGACAAAAATCGGAGTCCAGTCCCCAAAGAAGATTGAACTCAACCAGAATCCCCTGTAACAACCAACCAACTCTTGCCAACCATCGCTTATTTTAACCGGCTACTGGTCTAAAAATCGGGTCCACCTCACAGATCAGCATTGCCCACCCTTTTTTAAGGGTCGACTAACTATAACATGTTTTTTGTCAGACAACTATTTACTAAGTAATTTCAAAAATTTAATGAGCTTCTCTGCGAGTCCGGGTTGTATGGGGGGAGCACCAGTTATGGGTTGTACCGAAAGTCCACTCACTCGACGTAATTCGTCTACCTTCATTTTGAAAACCAGCGGCATAAGCACCTCGCTGTCGGTTAACCAATCCGGGACGGATTGATCAAAGTTGTTTGTCTGTGA
>CAIWSO010000102.1 GCA_903915315.1 uncultured Spartobacteria bacterium
ATCTACAATAATCAACAACTCATAGCCGCCGCTCATGAGGTAACAGCCTTGAACTTCCTCAAATTTCGCAATCCGCGAGGCCACACGATCAAACCCCCCGTCGCGTTCGGGCGTGATTTTGACCTCAATCACAGCTGTAACCTTTTCGGAGCCCCATTTTTCGCGGTTGATAACCGGCTTGTACCCAAGAATCACGCCGTCCGCTTCGAGTTTGGCAATGGCTGCCTCCACTTCTTCCGTGGACATATTGAGCAGGCGAGCCATATCCGATCTGGGCATGAGCGCGTTTTGTTGAAGTAAATCGATAATGGCATCCATGATGAGCATCATCAAAAAAACCACCCCCTGTTGGCAAGCCTCGTCAACGAAGCAGTCCCTCTGTTCTAGCTTAATTCATCGATCCCGTGCCCCAGCGTTTGTGGAAAAAGCGTTCCCAAGGCGAGAAGAGCAGGCGATCGGCAAGGAGTCCGATAACGACGATGATGGCCATCACCGCGACCACTTGATCCATCGCAAGGAGCTCGCGGCCGTATTGGAGCAGTTGCCCGAGCCCGAATCCGGTGAGGATCGTGACAAAGATTTCAGCGGCCATCAGGGAGCGCCAAGCGAAGGCCCAGCCTTGCTTCATTCCGCCGACGAGGTAGGGCAGTGAGGCGGGAAGGATAACTTTGATCCACGTGTGCAGTCCTTTCGATCCCATCGTTCGGGCCGCGCGGAGGTAGATCGGCGGCATGGCGCGGACGCCATCATTGGTGGCGATGATCACTGACCAGAGGGTTCCCATCACTACAACGAAGAGCATGGCGGCCTCGGTTTGGCCAAACCAAAGGAGGGCCAAGGGGACCCAGCAGACGCTTGGGAGTGTCTGCACGCCGAGCGCGAGCAGGCCGAGTGTGTCTTGGAGAAGACGGAAGCGGGCCGTGACGAGACCGAGCGGAATGCCAAATAGAAGTCCAAGCCCGTAGCCGAGCATGAGGCGCTTCATGGTCACGAGAGTCGCAACCCAGAGTGTGCCGTCGCAAGTCGCCTGCCAGATGTATTCCAGTACATTGAGCGGCGAGGGGAGTATTACGGGCGAGTAGTGACCGCTCCTTGCCACGAACTCCCATGCAAGAAGCAGAGACAGGAAAAAGACGATGGATGAAATGGAGCGAATCATTCTGCGACCTCCGTGCCTTGCTTGTTGGTGAATCCTTTGAGTGCGGTGGTGATCTCGGTCGAGTAGCGAGCGAGTTCCACGCTGTTGATATCTCTTGCTCGGGGGAGATCAACTTGGAATTCCGCACGAATGCGTCCCGGATTTGGTGAGAAAAGCAAAACCCGGTCGCCAAGGCAGGCGGCCTCACGGACATTGTGGGTCACAAAAACAATGGTCTTTCGACGAGCTTCCCAGATGCGTTGGATGTCACCATAGAGTTGCTCGCGGGTGAGGGCATCGAGTGCGGCAAAGGGTTCGTCCATGAGAAGCACTCGGGGGTTGGGAGCCAACGCGCGGGCGAGGGCGACGCGTTGCTTCATGCCGCCTGAGAGTTCGTGAATATTCGCGTGAAGAAATTTGGAAAGGCCGACGAGATCGAGGTAATACTTTGCGACTTCCTTGCGCTCCTTGTTATTTAAGCCGGGCTTGAGGCGGAGGCCGAACATCACATTCCCGAGCACGTCGAGCCACGGGAAAAGCGCGTGCTCTTGGAACATCACCATCCGGTCACGGCCAGGACCAGTGACGCTTTCTCCATTCGCCAGCACGCGACCGCTATCGGGCGTGTCGAGGCCGGCGATGATATTGAGGAGGGTGGATTTTCCGCATCCACTTGGTCCCACGAGGCAGAGGAATTCGCCCTCGGCGACTTTCACGCTCACGTTGTCGAGAGCCACAATAGTCCCTCGATTGGTGGTGAAGGATTTTGTGACGCCATCGATTTCGATGCGCTCGGGAGCTATGTTAATAAGGGCGTTTTCGATGCTCATGGTTTCCAAATCAAATCTTGGAGGTTGATCTTCGCTCGCAAAAACCCGACCTGCTTGGCCTGTGCGAGAAACTTTTCAAATGGGGTCACAGTGATCTCGCAGTTGAAATTCAAACGGGTCCAAGCTTCGTCCACGAGGGCTTGGCTGATCTCACGCTTGGTGATAGCGGTGAGTTCGTCTCGCACGCGGCGGCGGGCTTCAGTTGGGTTGGCGAGGATCCAAGCGGTAAGTTCGGCGTGAGCTTGGTTGAAGCTGGTCGCCAGATTGGGGTGCTCTGTCAAAAACACTCCGCTTCCGACAAGCACAGTGGTCAGCGCGTCAGGGTCCGAGTGGAAAATCCGCCCGCCAGCTTCATTGATCAAGCGGGTCACCCAAGGCTCGACTGTCCATGCGGCTTGGAATTGACCTTGTTTAAAAAGGGGAAGCATGTCGGGATTGGCTGTGGGGAGGACGCGGGCATCGCCGCCAATGAGGGTGACGCGAATGCCGTTGTCGATCAACCACGACCGGCACTCGACGTCTTGGGTATTGCCGAGTTGGGGGGTGGCAATGGTCTTGCCACGGAAATCGCTGGGCTTTTGGATTTCGTCACCCTTGACCACCAGGGCCTCGCCTCCGCGAATGGCGCCGCTCATCACTCGAATGTCTTTCCCATTCGACCTCGCGTAGGCGTTCACGGCGGGGCTCGGGCCAACAAATGTCATGTCGATTGCTTTGGTAAAGATTCCCTCCATTGCAGACGATCCGGCATTATAAATCAGCCATTCGATTTTGACGGAACGACCAAGTTTGGACTCAAACCAACCCTTGCCTTCGCGGGTCATATTTGCCGCCACGAGTGCTTGAGCGTGAGTGATATTTGGGAACATTCCAATGCGCAGAATGAGGGCGTCTTGAGCCCTTGCGGACCCGCTGAACGCCAGCGCCCATGCGGTGACCAATACACAAACGATATAAAGTTTACGGTATTCGTCGGGAATACGCGCCC
>CAIWSO010000103.1 GCA_903915315.1 uncultured Spartobacteria bacterium
GGTGAGCTTCTTGCCAACCAATGCCGCGTGGGTCTTTCCCGCACGGAACGTCTCGTCCGCGAGCGCATGACCTTGTTTGATGTCAATACAGATCAGATCACTCCGCAAAAGCTCATTAATCCCAAGTCTCTGAGCGCCGTTGTCCGCGACTTCTTTGGTCGCAGTCAATTGAGCCAGTTCATGGATCAGACGAACCCGCTTTCCGAGCTCACTCACAAACGCCGTCTCTCCGCCCTCGGGCCAGGAGGCCTCAGCCGTGATCGTGCTGGATTTGAAGTTCGCGACGTGCATCCTTCACACTACGGACGTATCTGCCCGATTGAAACTCCCGAAGGTCCGAACATCGGCCTTATCAGTTCCCTGAGCACCTTTGCCCGCATCAACGAATTCGGCTTCATCGAGACACCATACCGCAAGGTGGCCAACGCTCGCGTGACCGACGAAGTCGAGTATCTCAGTGGTGATCGAGACGAAAACTTCTACATCGCCCAAGCAAACTCCGAAGTCGATGCCAAAGGCAACTTGACGGGTGAAAAAGTCTCCTCGCGATATCGTGGTGACTTCCTCGAAGTGGAACCCGCTCAGATCCAATACATGGACGTTTCTCCGAAACAATTGGTTTCGGTAGCAGCTGGGTTGATTCCGTTCTTGGAGCACGACGATGCTAACCGAGCACTCATGGGCTCGAACATGCAACGCCAAGGTGTTCCACTTTTGGTATCCGAATCCCCGCTCGTCGGAACAGGACTCGAAGCCCGTGTGGCCCGTGATTCCCGCGCCGTAATTTGCGCTGAAGCCACTGGAAAAGTGGCCTCCGTCACTGCCACCCACATCATCATTACAAAGGATGGGGCCCTTCCTGAAGGCAAAAAGAAGGTCAAACACGATCCTGAGAATGGCGTGCACCTTTACGAGTTGCGTAAGTTTATGCGCTCCAACGCGAGCACTTGCATCAATCAAAAACCGATTGTTGTAAAAGGTCAGTCGATTAAGAAGGGTGACGTCATTGCGGATGGTCCCAACACCGAAAAAGGCGAACTCGCATTAGGTCGTAACGTGCTTGTGGCATTCATGCCATGGAACGGCTACAACTTAGAGGATGCTATCATGATTTCCAAGCGCGTTGTGAAAGAGGACATTTATACCTCAATTCACATCGATGAATTTGAAATCGGCGCTCGTGATACCAAGCTCGGTCCAGAGGAAATCACCCGAGACATTCCAAACATCAGCGAAGAGGCTCTTCAAAACCTCGGCGCAGATGGCGTCATTCGCATCGGCGCGGAAGTCAAGCCAGGCGACATTCTCGTAGGAAAAATCACTCCTAAGAGTGAAACAGAACTCGCTCCTGAAGAAAGACTTCTTCGCGCGATCTTCGGTGAAAAAGCCGCTGACGTCAAAGACACTTCGCTCACTGTCCCATCGGGCACGTATGGCATTGTCATGGACGTCAAGGTCTCGTCCAAAAAGGAAGTCACTCGCAGCAAGATGACTCCAGCGGAATCCAAGCGCCAGCAGAAGATGATTGTAGAGGACTACAATAAGCGCCAAGAAGAACTGCATGACCAGCTCACCGCAGCTTTGGCCAATATCCTCCTCAACGAGAAAATTCCTCTCGATGTGGTCAACGCCCAAACGGGAGAAATCATCATTCCTGCGAACCGCAAGATCACGAAGCAACTCCTTCGTAAACTAGCCGGTGTCTACAACCACGTCGAAATCGATCCAAGCCCGATTCGTAACAAAATCAACGAAATCATTGGTCAGTTCGAACACAAGTTTGTCGACTTGGACAACGATCGCGACGCCAACCTTGGCCGCATTGAAAGCGGTGACGACATCGATCCCGGTATCATTAAGCAAGTTAAGGTCTACATTGCCAGCAAGCGCAAGCTCAGCGTCGGTGATAAAATGGCCGGACGTCACGGAAACAAGGGTGTTGTTGCCAAAATTGTTCCAGAAGAAGATATGCCCTATCTTGCGGACGGAACTCCTGTGGACATCGTCTTGAACCCTCTCGGCGTTCCTAGTCGTATGAACGTGGGTCAGGTTCTTGAAACCCACCTTGGCGTCGCTGCCAAGGCCCTTGGATTCAAGGTGGCCACTCCCGTATTTGATGGTATTCCCGAATCCAAAATCCGTGAATTCCTTAATGAGGCTAGAAAAGTCGAAGGCTTCACGTGGATCAATGAAAACGCCAAATCCACCCTTTATGATGGATTGACCGGCGAGCCATTCGATCAGCAAGTTGTTGTCGGATATATTTACATGCTGAAATTAGGCCACTTGGTCGCTGACAAGATCCATGCCCGTGCAGTCGGACCATACAGCCTTGTCACCCAGCAACCGCTTGGTGGAAAAGCCCAGTATGGTGGACAACGTTTTGGAGAGATGGAAGTCTGGGCCTTGCAAGCCTACGGCGCAGCCTACACCTTGCAGGAACTCCTCACTGTCAAATCAGATGACGTTGCAGGCCGCACGCGCATCTACGAAAGCATTGTTAAGGGAGATAACTCTCTCGAAGCAGGCACACCTGAGTCCTTCAATGTGCTCATTAAAGAAATGCAAGGCCTTGGCCTTGATGTCCGTGTAGGCGGTAAAGATCCCGCTCTAGGTGAAGGAATCGCCTAAGCATCATCAATCGAACTTAATCTGACGAACCATATCATACATGAAAGATATTAATATCCGCGAAGCCATGGGGGACTCGAAGCCAGTCGGTTTTGATGAGGTAGCCATCACCGTGGCCTCACCAGACTCCATGCGCAGCTGGAGCAAGGGCGAAGTAAAAAATCCTGAAACGATCAACTATCGTACATTCAAGCCCGAAAAAGGCGGTTTGTTCTGTGAACGTATTTTCGGCCCAACACGGGACTGGGAATGCTCTTGCGGCAAATATAAACGCATCAAGCATAAGGGCGTCATTTGCGATCGTTGTGGCGTTGAGGTCACCGTTTCCCGCGTTCGTCGCGAGCGGATGGGCCACATTGATCTTGCGGTTCCAGTCTCCCACATCTGGTTCTACAAGTGCATGCCTTCCCGCTTGGGTCTCATGCTGGATATGACGTCCCGCCAACTCGAGCGCGTCATCTACTACGAAGATTTCGTTGTTATCGACCCGGGCAATACCCCACTCGAGCGCTGCCAACTTTTGACCGAATTGGAATTCCGCGATGCGGAGGAACAATATGGTGAAAACTTCACCGCATCCATGGGAGCCGAGGCGATTCATAAGCTTCTTGCCAACATTGATCTCGCCAATCTCCAAGTCGAAATTGAAAACGGCATGGCTTCGACCCGCAGCAAACAGCTCCGGAAAAAATACGCCAAACGCCTCAAGTTGGTTCAGGGATTCATGGAGTCCAAGACTCGTCCTGAATGGATGATTCTCAATGTGCTTCCGGTGATCCCGCCAGATCTTCGCCCGCTCGTGCCATTGGAAGGCGGCCGATTTGCGACCTCCGATCTCAATGATCTTTATCGCCGTGTTATCAATCGTAACAACCGCCTTAGAACACTCCTACAGCTCAAAACTCCCGAAGTCATCATTCGCAACGAAAAGCGCATGCTTCAGGAGTCCGTAGACGCTCTCTTCGACAATGGTCGCCATGGTCGCGCCGTAACAGGCGCAGCAAACCGACCACTCAAATCCCTCAGCGACATGCTGAAGGGCAAAGGTGGCCGTTTCCGTCAAAACCTTCTTGGCAAACGCGTTGATTACTCTGGACGTTCCGTTATCGTTATCGGTCCTGAGTTGAAACTCAACCAGTGCGGTCTGCCCAAGAAAATGGCGTTGGTTCTTTTTGAACCCTTCATCATCCGCAGACTCAAAGAACTCGGATATGTTCACACGGTTCGCAGTGCGAAAAAACTCATCGAGCGCCAAACCCCTGAGGTTTGGGACATTCTTGAAGAAGTCACCAAGGGTCACCCTGTTCTTCTCAACCGTGCCCCTACCCTTCACCGTCTATCGATCCAGGCCTTTGAGCCTATCTTGATTGAAGGTGAAGCGATCCGTGTTCATCCGCTTGTCTGTACGGCTTACAACGCCGATTTCGATGGCGATCAAATGGCCGTTCACGTCCCACTTTCCACTGAAGCCCAGATGGAAGCTCGGATGTTGATGCTGGCTCCGAACAACATCTTCTCGCCTTCGAGCGGAAAGCCGATCACGACACCTTCACAGGATATTCCGCTCGGTTGCTACTACCTGACCCAAAAGCCTCGTGGTGAGGATGCGGCGAAGGATAAGCGTTTGCCTATTTTTGGCAACCCAAATGAAGTGGAGTTGGCACTCACCGATCGCGCCATCCGTACCCATACTCGAATTCTATTTAAGAATCCGGATTTTGGTTTAACGACAGTTTATGGTGATCCCGAACCCAAGGTTCTTGAGACGACTGCGGGACGTGTTGTTTTCAACCAGATCTGGCCGAAAGCCCTTGGTTTTTACAATAAGGTTTGCGGCAAGAAGCAACTCTCCGACATCATTTGGCGCTGCTACAAGGCATCGGGCCAACAGACAACGGTGGAAACACTCGATCGCTTGAAAGAGATGGGATTCCGCGAGGCCACTCAAGCCGGCGTCTCGATCGGTATCAACGACATGATGATTCCGAAGGAGAAAACTCAACTTCTCGAAAAAGCCTACCGCGAGGTCGCTGAAGTAGCCAAGCAATACCGTCGAGGCATTATCACCGATGGCGAGCGCAAGAATAAGGTTCAAGATATTTGGACTCATACGGGCGAAGAAATTGCCAATGCCCTCTTCCGCACTTTGGAGTACAACGACAACAAGCGCGACATGAACCCCGTCTTCATGATGGTGGATTCCGGCGCTCGAGGCAACCGTACCCAGGTTAAGCAGCTCGCAGGTATGCGCGGACAGATGGCCAAGCCCTCTGGTGAAATCATCGAACAGCCAATTACCGCCAACTTCCGTGAGGGTCTTACGGTTCTGGAATACTTCATCTCCGCCCACGGTGCTCGTAAAGGTCTCGCTGATACTGCGCTCAAGACGGCTGACTCCGGTTACCTCACGCGTAAGCTTGTGGATGCAGCCCAAGACGTCATTATCACCATCGACGATTGTGGAACGGCCAACGGCATCGTTGTTCGCCCAATCTACGAGGGCGATGAAGAAGTCGTTAGCCTCTCCACACGTATCATCGGTCGTACCAGCTGCGAAACCGTTAAAGATCCGATCACAAACAAAGCCATCATCAAAGCCAACCAATTGGTCGATGAGGAAACCGCGGCGGCATTGGACAAGGTAGGCCATGAGCAACTCAAAATCCGCTCGGCGCTGACTTGTGAATCCAAGCGCGGTATTTGCGTTCATTGCTACGGTCGCAATCTTTCCACAGGCGGTCTCATCAAGCTTGGTGAAGCTGTTGGAATTATTGCTGCGCAATCAATCGGCGAACCCGGCACCCAGCTTACCATGCGAACATTCCACGTCGGTGGCGCTGCCAGCCAGACGTTCAAACAACCGATCATCAAAGCCAAAAATGACGGTACCGTTCGCTTCAATGAACTCAAGGTTGTAGAAACTGTTGAGAAAACCTATGTCGTTCTCAATAAAAACGGCACCGTTTCTCTACACGCCAAAGACGGACGCGAGCTTGAAAGCCACGTTGTCGTTGTCGGATCTGTGATCTCGGTTGCAGATGGATCGACTGTCAAAAAAGGCGAGACGTTCATTCAATGGGATCCCTATAACGTTCCTATCATCACAGAAAAAGCCGGACGCATCGAATTCCGTGATATGATCCCCGGTGTCACCATTCGCCAAGAAATCGACGACTCCACCGGCGTACGTGGAACCGTGGTTATCGAACACAAGGAAGATCTGCACCCTCAGATCATCATCGTGAACGAAGCCAAGAACGTTCTTGCGAGCTACTCGATCCCAGCCGGCGCTCACATCGAAGTCAAAGAAGGTGCCAAAGTCCCTGCCGGACAGCGCGTCGCTCGTACACCACGTAAGATCGGCAAGACCAAGGATATCACGGGTGGTCTTCCACGTGTTGCGGAACTTTTCGAAGCCAGAAGGCCGAAAGACGCCGCAGATATTGCGAAGATCGACGGTGTTGTGGACATCGGCGGAACCGTTCGCGCTAAACGCCGCCTTATCGTTATCGATCCCGAGACGAAACAGGAAGAGGAACACCTCATCCCGCTTAACAAGCACATCATTGTATTCAAGGGTGATCTTGTTAAAAAAGGCCAACAACTCACAGAAGGCCCTGTCGTTCCTCACGAAATCCTTGAGATCTGTGGGCCACAAGAACTTCAAGAGCACTTGCTCAACGAAGTTCAAGAGGTCTATCGCCTACAAGGTGTCGAAATCAACGATAAGCACATCGAAATCATCGTTCGTCAAATGCTTCGCAAGGTCAAAATCACCGAACAAGGAGATACCACTCTCCTCTGGGGTGACCAAGTTGACCGACTCGCCTTCGAAGCCGAAAACGAAGCTGTTATCAAAAAAGGCGGCAAACCTGCCGAAGCCAACCCTGTTCTTCTGGGCATCACCAAGACCGCCCTTGAGACGGACAGCTTCATCTCGGCCGCTTCATTCCAAGACACAACTCGTGTATTGACCGAGGCCGCCACATTAGGCAGAGTCGATCGCCTCCGCGGATTCAAAGAGAACGTCATCATGGGCCATCTAATTCCTGCCGGAACTGGATTCCACACCCATCGTAACATTGCTATCACCCAATCGGGCGATGGACTTGAAGCCACAAGCAAAGAAGAATCACAAAAAGTCGCCAGTTAATCCCAACCAACCACCATGTCAGAATCAGCTAAAAATCCGAATATCGAACTCATGACGGAGCTCCTCGAGGCTGGTGTCCACTACGGACACCAAACCAAGCGATGGAATCCCAAAATGCGCGATTACATCCTCGAGGAAAAAAACTCGATATACATCATCGACATCGGTCTTACGATCGACCAACTCGACCGCGCTACCACCTACCTCAAGAATCTCATCCGTAATGGCGGCAAAGCCTTGATTGTTGGGACAAAAAAACAAGCTCAGGAAGCCGTTCGTGAAGCCGCAGAGGCCACTGGTCAGCTCTATGTGAATCAGCGCTGGTTGGGCGGTACGCTCACCAATCTGACCACGATCCGCCGCAGCGTGGCTCGCCTGAAGGAAATCCAAGCCCTCGAAAAATCTCCTGCATTTGCAAAGATCAACAAGGCCGAGGCTTCCTCCATCCGTCGCGAGGGGGTCAAGCTCCTCCACAATCTGGGTGGCATCGTTGCCATGGATAAGCTTCCCGACGTCCTCATAGTCGTCGACACCATTCGCGAAGAAATCGCCGTCGCCGAAGCTAATCGTTTGGGAATTCCAATCATTGCTATCGTTGACACAAATAGCAACCCTGAGAAAATCGAGTATCCTATTGCTGGCAATGATGATGCGATTCGCTCCATCCGCCTTGTCCTCTCCAAGATCGTTCAGGCCATCTTGGAAGCAAAAGGAGTATCCGCCAAAACGGCCACTCCAGAACTCGCCGCTGTCTCCGAATAGGGATTACGTATCCGCGGACTCAAGTCTTTTAAACTCGTTTTAAAAATGGACGTCAGAGAATTCCGATTCCTGATGTCCAACTTGATTACAGTCGGATTCATCCCTTTTCTGACTCAGTCATTTCAACAGCAAGACACTTTTTAAGCACACATTTACCATGTCTGATATTTCACCAAGCCTCGTCAAAGAACTCCGCGAAAAAACAAATGCGGGTATGATGGATTGCAAAAACGCGCTCACGGAAGCCAAGGGCGACATCGTCGCCGCTGAAGATATCCTTCGCAAAAAAGGTATCGCCAGCGCGGGCAAGAAAGCCTCCCGCGAGGCCAAGGAAGGCATTGTAGCCTCCTATATCCATCTCCAAGGCAAAGTCGGCGTTCTCGTCGAAATCAACTGCGAAACGGACTTCGTTGCAAAAAACGAAATCTTCCGTGATTTCGTTAAGGACGTGACACTCCACATCGCCGCAGCACATCCCCTATACGTATCCCGGGAGCAAGTGCCCAGCGATCTCCTCACTCGCGAACGCGATGTTGCCGCCGGTCAAGTTGTTGGCAAACCCGCGAACATCATTGAAAAAATCGTCGATGGTAAGATTGAAAAATTTTACTCCACGATCTGCCTCCTGGAGCAAGCCTTCATCAAGAATCCAGAAATGAGCATCCAAGATCTCGTGAAGAGCAAAATTGCCGAACTGGGCGAAAATATTATTATTCGTCGTTTCACGCGTTATAGTGTCGGTGAAGAAATCGCCTAAGTTTCCGGCTGAATAATCCCGTTCAACAAATATCAATCGAGAGGCGGTTCGTTACTCCTTCAGGGATCACTCCCGACTGGTCGTAGCAACCGCTTCTTTCGTTAAAAAACCAAGATGCTGACAATTCGAAATCTGAGAAAATCCCACGGCGGCCGCGTTCTGTTCGATTCCGCCGCGATGCAAGTCAACTACGGCGACCATGTTGCCCTCGTGGGCCCGAATGGAGCCGGAAAATCGACTCTTTTTTCGATTATTCTCAAGCGCGACGAACCCGATGCGGGAACGATCCAACGCGACGAATGGACGATGATCGGTTACCTCCCTCAAGAAGGCGAAGCCGTGGGCGACGAAACCGCACTCGATATCTCGACGGGTCGCGGAGGTGAAGTTCAGGCATTGGAAAAAAAACTCGCTGACCTCGAAGCTCAAGGCATCGTCGAAGGCTCGGAATATCTGGAAGCCCATGCCATGCACGAGGCGCTCAGCAATCCACGCACGGATGCCAAGGCAAAGAAGATGCTCAAGGGTCTTGGGTTCAGCGAGGCTGATTGGAACCGCCCCGCCAAAGAACTGAGCGGCGGATGGGTGATGCGCGCACACTTGGCCCGGCTTTTGGTCATGGAACCCGATCTTCTGCTACTCGACGAACCTACCAACCACCTTGATCTGCTTTCCCTGCTCTGGCTTCAACAATACCTGAAAACCTGCTCCAGTGCTCTTTTGCTGATTTCCCATGACCGTGAGTTCATGGATGCGCTTATTGATAACGTTTACGAGATCTCGAGTCAAAAGCTGGTTCATTACAAAGGCAACTACTCTGAGGCTATGGTCCAACGTGAGCGGAACTACGAAATCCAGAACGCCTCTTGGAAAAATCAACAAAAGGAGATCGATGCCCTCCAAGAATTTGCGGATCGCTTTCGCTCGGTCTCCTCGAAGGCCGCTCAAGCCCAGAGCAAGCTGAAGCAAATCGAGCGCATGGAAAAAATCGAACGCCCGGAGGCGCCTCGCAAACCCTTTCGTTTCCGAATCCCTCAACCCGAGCGTGGAGGTCAGAGGGCAGCCATTCTGGAAGGTGTTCAAATGGCCTATGGTGACCACGTAGTCTATCGCAATCTTGATCTCATTATCGAAAGGGGCGAACGCACCGCCTTGGTCGGACCCAACGGCGCCGGCAAATCCACTCTCATAAAAATTCTAGCAGGCGTGGCCCCATATCAAAAAGGAACATGTCAATTCGGCCACAACTCGAAGGTCGGCTACTTTAGCCAACACCGTGCAGCCACGCTCAATCCTGAATTCTCACTACTCGAGGAAATCATGGCCAGCAGCGGCACACTCCGTGAAGACGAAGCTCGCAGTATTCTGGGTTCGTTTCTTTTCCGGAAGGATGATATCCACAAAAAAACAGCCGTCCTCAGCGGGGGTGAGAAGACGCGCCTGAACCTTATCAAGTTTCTCGTCAACCCACCCAATCTGCTTTTGATGGATGAGCCTACCACCCACTTGGACATCCTCACCGTGGAGTCCCTCGTGCTCGCGCTGGAAGCCTATGAGGGAACGCTCGTCTTCATTTCGCACGACGTTCATTTCATCCGCAAACTCGCCAACCGCATCCTCCACATCAATGCAGGCCAGGCTGTCTCCTATCCCGGCGGATACGATTACTTCCTCGAAAAATCCGGACTCCTAGGTTCCGAGCGCTTCGCACTCACTTCGGAATAAGCCCGTGGAATCTGAATCCCTCGACTGCACCGGCGCACTCAGAATGAATAAATGAAATATCCACGTTCACCAAAAGATCAGGTCGGCGGCATTGTTTACCTCGGCCGCATGCTCGACAAAATCCGCCTCCTCGATGCGGGCGAATTGCACCCCGAACTTCATGCGAATCTCGGAAAAGGTTTCGATGAGCGAATCTCGAGTTTTCTGGGTGTCGAATATGAGGCCATCTGCGCGAGGACGGTTCAGGGAGGCACTGACGAGGAAGTGCTCGATTGGTGTTTCCAAAAAGGCACTCGCCCCAATGAGGAGCAAATCGAAATCTGGAATGCTTTCATGACCAAACGGGGCTGGAATGACGAGTTATCTGAGACCCTTATTCGTCGCAAAAAGGAAAGCGCCCTCGAAAGCCGCGATGATATTCAAACGATGTTCGCCTATATCGATGCCGACGAAGGCCGCGCTTGATTCCCCCGCTCATCGTCCAACCACGGCTTTTTTACGTGATTTTCATTGAGGAAAATGACCCTCTCCACCAGTTTCACTTCACATGGAATTTGTAAATCTCACGCGACACACGGGAATCGGATCGAACTGCTACTGGCTCAGCGTGCGAGGCACGAACATCTTTCTCGATGCCGGATCCGATCCGAAGGTGGATGGCATCGGATCCACTCCCGATTTACGCCCCCTCCCCCCTGGAACAGTCGATGCCATTATCATCACCCATGCGCATCAGGATCACATCGGCTCCCTACCTGTCGTGACAAGGCAGGAGCAACGTTGCCCTGTTTTCATGACCCCAGCTACGGCGGCCATCGCCACTATCATGCTCCACAATTCGGTGAATGTGATGATGCGCCAGCGCGAGGAACTCGGCCTAATGGAGTATCCCCTCTACACCCACCGCAGCGTGGATCTCTGCGCTCAGAGTTGGGTCCACTGCGGGCTCCGGCAACGCTACAACCTCACCGGTGAACGATCGGAGAACGACGACGAGGTCACGTTCGAGTTTTATAATGCCGGCCACATTCTAGGCTCCGTGGGAGTCCTCATCCGCCACAAAGGAAAATCCCTTTTTTACACGGGTGATGTGAATTTCGAGAACCAGACACTCATGACCGGCGCCGAATTTCCTGAAGGCGGAGTAGATTATTTGATTATGGAGACCACACGGGGCGACTCCCCGGTGCCAGTCGGTTTCACTCGTGCTGGAGAGGAAGAACGCTTTGCCAAGGCTGTCAAAGAAGTCATATCGAGCGGAGGATCTTTGACCATTCCCGTCTTCGCCTTAGGGAAATCCCAAGAACTCCTAGCTATGCTTTGGAAAATGCGTTTGCGAGGCGAGATCGGCCACCTGCCGATCTACATCGGCGGTCTAAGCGTGAAAATCACGACCGTCTACGATTCCTTTGCTGCCACCACTCCGCGCAGCCATCCGGAATTGCAAATTCTGCATGAGATGGCTCCCTATGTCCTTTCCGGTCGTGAGATCATGACCGCACAACCACGCAAAAAGTGCATTTACGCACTTTCAAGCGGCATGATGACCGAGCACACGCTTTCCAACATTTTCGCCCGCCGCGTCCTAGCCGACCCAGCGCAGAACTTGTTTTTCGTTGGATACTCGGATCCCGACTCCCCCGCCGGAAAGCTTCGGAAGGCTAGGCAAGGCGATGACGTTGTCCTCGACAAGGAGTTTCCACCCGTGCCATTGCGCTGCCGGGTGGAGGAATTCAGCTTCAGTGCCCACTCGAACCGCGACATGCTCCGCAACTATGTCCTTCTTTTACGCCCCTCAAAAATCGTCCTCGTCCACGGAGACCGTCCCGCGCTTGACTGGTTTCAGCTGGCTCTCTTCAAAGAATTAGAGGGCACAGAAATCATTGTTCCGGATATTGGAGCGAAATACTCCCTTTCGTGATGGTTCTTTGGGATTTTGTTGCTCCAAAAGCTGGCGTTCTTCTGGGCGAAGTTTCGACAAATCAATAGTTGCCGCCAGCTCCTCCGCCTCCTTCTTACGACCGAGAGCGGCGAGTATAGTGACTCGCACAACCCTCCAAGGTGTGGGGGCCCCTTTCCACAGGATTTTCTTCCCGTCATAGAGCGTCGCCGCTTGAGAAATTTCACCGTTTTTGTAGTAGCCGAGAGCCGCAACACTCAGAGCGGCGAGTGAATTCGGATCTTCCAGAAGCAACCCTCTGGCTGCTTCTGCCGCTTCAGGAATATTGTTATCGGCCAGCAAGCAAAGATAGGCATAGTCCAAGCGCACCTCTCTAATACTTGGAAAAGCCTCCAACATTTCAGAATAAACCGGCAGCAATTCCGAGGCGGATGTATTCGGAGGAAAAAAACGAATCAATCCAAGAAACCCTTGGATCGCTGTATCCTGTCGCCGCGCAAGCGTCCAAAAGGCCTTGACACCTTCCCTCATATTGCCCGTCTTCATAATGTAGGTCGCCACAAAAAAAGCCACCTCCGGTTTCTCATAAACGAGGTTGCGATGCATATCGCGCCAGCATTCCCCTGCCCGCTCCTGATTTCCTGATTTTTCTGCCGAACGCGCTAAAAAAAGGAATCGGAGTGTATCTGACATGCCGACGACACTCTCAGTCTCAAGCAGGGCGGAAATCTCCTGCCAGCGATTCAGCGCCGCCATGGAATCGAGATAAATGAGAAGCCATGGAGAAGCAGACATCGCCCGATCCTTGCCGATAAAGTCAACCGCATACTGGAAGGCTTTCTGCTGGTTCAGCCAGCGCGCGAATTCCAGGTCCTCATCGGGTGTCCCGCTCACCCGCAGGCGGCGGAGCTCCTCTATCACAGATTGCCTAAGTGCCGGGTTCTGCTTGATGCGAAGACTCGCGATCAGAAGCGCGTCACTGGCATCCCTCAAAGGGTGCGCAGCCAACTTCCCGGCAAGCTCCGAAGCAAGAGGAACGCCTGCCATCCCCCCCCCCAGTTGATGCTTGGAGAGCAAGCGAAGAGCCGTGATACCGCTGAAACTTGGAGACTCAGCCAACGGGATCAAAACGGTCTCCGCCGAACGGGCATCCGTTTTCAAAATCAATGAGGCCAACGCGAGACGGACTTTTTCTGCATCCGCCATATCCATTTCGGACATGGATTTTTTTGCCAGATCGATCGCAACGGGCATTTTATTTTCCATGGAAAGCAACCTCATTTCCAAGATGGTCATTTGGACCGTTCTTTTGCCGGTGATTTTATTAAACGCGGAGCGAGCGATTTTTCTATTTCCCGATTTGATGGCCTGCTCGACCAAAGCCAGCAACTCATCCATCGCGGCCTGGTTTTTCTGAGCAAGGACTTCCAGAGCATTGATGGAAGTAGGCTCGCCCATGCGAGCGTTTAATAGTCTTGCCCGACGAAAGACATCCTCGCATTGAGGAGCCAGCAGAAGAGCCCGCCTCATATGCTCAACCGCCTCACTCTCGTTATTCCTTTCCAAAGCAGCCATGGATTGATCCATAAAATTCTTGGCGCGGCGAAGTTTGAGTGCACCGTAAATCGGCGGGATCACCACCCATAAAAGAACAGCTAGAACGAGCGCGCCAAGAACGATCCGCACTCGAATGTCCGCAAGCACCTCGAGAAATCGCTCACGCCGCGATACAGGCACCTCATCCGCATCGTAATCCGGCAAGAAAGGCTTCTTATCATCTGGCCTTGGAGAATCGTCGATGTTGACCTCGAAATCCAATGATCGGCTGCCCCTTTTATTTTTGCGCGAGCCAAGTCCCTTTTTCAGATTATCAGGCTCTTCGATCATGGCTTATTCTGAAGGTTTGCATCGTTTCGGATAAGGCTTGCTTGGAGAAAACTCCGAAGAGATTCCGTGGCTTGATCGGCATCCGTGACATCCCATGCAGCTGCCTCGATCAAGCGCTGGCCACGATTGCGAATACCTTCCTTAACGGCCCTCCACCTTCCGGACAAGGTGTAGGAAAAAGATTGGGAGCGCTCGTCCGACAGACTCTCCCCATCAGCAATAATCGCGTGGAAAACCAAAACATATCGACCTCGATCTCTGAAAAGAAAAAGTCGAAAGGGGATTGGGATTCCAGCCACTTCTATCACACGAGATTCAAGTCGCCTCACCAAAACCATCCCGATGCTGGAGAGACAAGTCTGCGGGTCGTGAATGCTCACCGCCTGGATCGCCGACCTGCCCGCAGGCCAACGAAAATAGAAAAACTGCCACACATGTTGTTTAGCATCGGTAAAACATTCCGAGAATCCCTCGGGAAAAAAAAGCATCCGCCTAGTGCGGTCCGGGATCACTTGCTCTTTGGCCCCTTGTGTACCGGGAGTAACCGTCCAGGATACCGGTTCAGCAGAACGAACCTCGTGCATTCGATA
>CAIWSO010000104.1 GCA_903915315.1 uncultured Spartobacteria bacterium
CCTGCACTTAATCATAATCGTGCAGGCATATCAAATATTTTTTCAAAAAAAATCATCGCTGTCCGAGGAGTCGCTTAACTGTATAAAGAAAACTTGCATCTCCCGCCTCGGGATCGTCGGATCGAAGTTTTGAATGCCATTCATGAATTATTATCAAGTTTTCAGATGAAGAAAAAGCTGCTCACACTATTACTTGCACTGTCTTTATGTACTCCGCTTCACGCAGCAGAGTCACTTGATAAGCAATTCCAAAACCCGCCGGAGGAAACTAAGCCGTATTGCTACTGGTATTGGCTGAAATCCGACATCACCCGCGACGGGATCACAAAGGATCTGGAAGCCATGAAAAAAGCGGGAATCCGCCTGGCGATGATCGGCATTGTCGGAGAGGGCAATCATCCGGTGGGTCCGGTGAAAATCTTTTCGCCGGAGTGGAAGGCGGCCACTAAGCACGCGCTGGCCGAGGCCGGACGACTGGGGATCGAGATCTACATGTTCAATTGTCCCGGTTGGAGTCAGTCGGGTGGGCCGTGGATCAAGCCCGAACAGTCGATGCGGCGGGTGCTCTGGAACTCAGTGCAGGCGGCGGGTGGTCCGTTTTCCGCAAAAGTGCGCAACGCACCGCAGGACATCGCGGTGCTCGCGGTGCCGAAGAAGAAGTCTGTGACGATCCTAGGTGTGAGGCCTGCCGAGCTGCCGCCAGAGCTTTCTTTCGTTAGCGCCTCAAGTAAGGCCGTTACTCCCGGTATGGCCAAATACGTGCGAGTAGAAATCCCCTCTTCCTCTGGGGTGCTTTCACTGGCCGAAGTGCAAGTTTTTAGCGGCGGGGTTAATATCGCCATCAACGGTAAATCTAGCCAATCTTCCGTCGGTTATGGCGGCAATCCTGAACGGGCCATTGACAACAATACTAGCGGCTCCTGGGGTGACAATAGCATAACCCACACTGACGGAAAACAAGCGCCCTGGTGGTCGCTTGAATTATCTCAAGAAGCCAGAGTGGAAAAAATAGTGATCTGGAATAGAACCGATGGGAGCGTTGAAAGACTCAATAACTTTAATGTATCGCTCCTAGATGGTAGCCAGAACGTTATCTGGTCAAAATCATATGACCAAACGCCCAATCCAAAACTGGAAATACCTGATGCGGCGGCTAACTGGATATGGCATCCGGAAGAAGACGGTGCGAAGAACGCTCCGGCTGGAACCAAATATTTCCGAAAGGTCATCCAAGCGGATCCTTCCACGATCAAATCGGCAAGGATGATGGTGTCAGCGGACGATTCCTTTGTCCTTTGGATCAATGGCCAACAAGTCGGCAAAGGCTCGGACTGGAAGGTTCCGCAGGAATTTTCCATCGCGGAATTTTTGAAGTCGGGGGCCAACGTCATTGCGTGTTCCGTAATGAACAACGCAGTCAACTCGGCCGGCCTGATCGCGTTACTTGAGCTGGAATACAAAGACGGCAATGAGCAGCTAGTGGGGACCGATGCCTCCTGGCAGGTCCGCGCCGACGAGATCGACGGGTGGCGTGATAATGCAAGGGATTTCCCAGGTTGGCAGATGGCCCGTGTTATTGGGCCTTGCTCCACAAAACCGTGGGAACTGCCCGGGTCGAATTTGAGCAAGATTCTGCATTTTGAGTACAAAGAACCCTGGACGGCACGTGGATTGACGATTGTGCCGAAGTCTACCAAATTTGCGATCGCTGGGAAACTTTATGCGTTGGATGAAAGTGGTGCTCGCACGTTGGTGGTGGACATCAAGGCAGGTGGATCCAACCCGAAGACCG
>CAIWSO010000105.1 GCA_903915315.1 uncultured Spartobacteria bacterium
AGCAGAGTGAGTCGGATCGGCGGATTGTTCGCGTGCTGGACGAGATTTACATGATCGATCCATGCATGGGAAGTCGGCGACTGGTGGTGAAATTGCGAGAGGATTGCAAACAAAGATTTCCCCAGTATGAGGGCGCCCGACTGCTCCTAGTGGTGCACTGTCTTCGCGCAGTGAGGGGTTGGGCGCCGGAAACAGGGTTGACTTATTTTCTCTTTTAGGCATCTTGATGACATAATGAGAACGACATTGAACATCAGTGATGCTGTTTTGCATGAACTTCGGGCCCTTTCAGAAAGCACGCGACGTCCGTTTCGTGCTGTTGTGGAAGAGACCATCCAGCGTGGATTAAGCCGGGTAGAGAGCCGAAGGAGAAAGATTTCCATCACCCCCCACGCCGTTGGTGTCAAGGCGGGCCTTCGGGGAATGAGCATGAACCAACTGTTTGACCAGATCGAAGCTGAGAGAAGCTGATGATGATTGTTCCTGACACGAATCTGTTGGTTTTCGCATATGACAGCACATCGCCATGTCATGCCGCAGCAAAAAAATGGTGGGAGGACGTGCTTTCAGGCGATAAGCCGGTTGGAATCCCTTGGGTTGTCGTGCTGGCATTCACCCGCCTCATGACCCATCCGACCATCTGCACGGATCCGCTTACAACAGAGGAAGTGAGGCGCATAATCGGGCAACCCCATGTGCGCGTTTTGTGCCCGTCGTCTGGAACAATGGATACATTCTTCGATCTTCTCGAGGGGGGCGGCCTTGGCGGCAACCTGACAACTGATGCACTCATTGCCGCGCATGCAATCGAGAATGCCGCAACTCTTTTCAGCAATGATCGCGATTTTGACCGTTTTTCAGGCTTGAAGTGGTCAAACCCCTTGGCTGCACGCCCAAAAAAGATCTGAGAAGCAATCTACCACGGACTACCTGAATGGGAACTGATAGGCAGAGAGCGGCGGAGGTCGAGGTGACGAGAATGATGTCACCGTCAATGGAAGCGAATGCCGAAGAGGTGCTGCCGCTCCTTTGCAACACACCTTGACATTAATCGCTCGCTGAGTATTTTTACTCACTCATTGAGTAAAAGTTGTTTTAATCTCAAAATCAACTCATTATAATTATGTTTTTGGAAAATATTCTTGAGGGACAGATTTACGGGCCTTTGCGGGATGAAGAGCTATTTTCGAAAGTGGTGATTGACCCCGAGATTCGAACGGTGACTTGGCCGAACGGAGCAGATTTTGACCCTACGGTGCTTCATGATTGGCCTTTGCATCAAGAGGCGTTCGTGTGTGCAGCCAAAAATTGGAAAAGCTCGTCGAACTTAAAAAACACTCCCTCTTTTGAATTGGCAGAATCTGGAGTGTAGCGGAAATCTCGGCGCTCATAGAGACGCCGCTACAATGAATTCCCCTAAAAATGATTTTGCTGTCCATGATTTTGCCTACATTGCTTTTCCTCCGTGCTCTCCGTGCCCTCGGTGTTTAATTCCTCTCCAACCTGCTAAAAACTTCCCATGTATTTCCTCGTCCTACTTTGGAGCCTTTTGATTTTTGCCTCGGTTGGGGGCTTTGGCAAAGCTCTACGCAGTGCCACCGCAG
>CAIWSO010000106.1 GCA_903915315.1 uncultured Spartobacteria bacterium
CACCTTCCAAGCGACGAGCGCCCCTTCCGCAAGATTGGTCGCAAGCAGTGTCTGGCGCACCCTGCGAATCGTCCCAGCTTCGAGCATCGCGCGAATCCGTTCAAGAACGACAGGAAGTTCAACGCCGCTCAGACGCGAGATTTCCTGGAATGGCTCGCGGGAGAACCCCGAGATCTTATCCTCAGAAATGGACAAAATGCGGGAGTTAATAGGATCTGTATGCTCGGTCGGAATCATGAGTTCGAGAAATTTGCCCGATCACGCTGTTTTCTGCAATTCAATCCAGCACCAAGAAACAGCGACTTCCGAATCGGAAAGCTTGTGATTGGGGGATCGTGTCTGGATTATAGGTAATACGTGCCATGATTTCTGTTCTAGTGAAACGCCTGCTCTCTCTTTTTGCGGTCTTGTTCTGCGTTGTCACGATTACGTTTTTGCTAATACGGATTTCTCCGGGCGGGCCGTTTGACGGAGAAAGAAAAATCCCCCCAGCGATCGAGAAGCAACTTCTGCAGAAATACAAACTCGATGGACCGCTTTGGCAGCAATATGGAGGTTACATTGCCGATCTGCTTCGTGGTGACTTGCGACTCTCGACAAAGTATCGCAACCGTTCGGTCAACGAAATCTTGGCACAGACTTTACCTGTGACCCTGTGTCTGGGTGGAGTGGCATTTGTGTTGGCCTCCATCGGAGGGGTTTGGCTTGGCGCTTTGGCGGCGATGCACAAGCAGACATGGCGTGATTATTTCTCGATGTTCATCGCCTTGGCTGCCATTTCCCTTCCAGCCTATATTGTCGGCCCGTTGCTGATACTGGTTTTTGCGCTCACTCTGGGGTGGTTTCCAGCAGGTGGGTGGGGGGGAGCCTCGCATTTGATTCTGCCGACACTCACGCTGGCTGCACCCGCGATGGCTGTAGTCGCCCGACTTATGCGTGGCAGCATGGTGGAGACACTGGGGCAGGATTTCATTCGTACGGCGAGAGCCAAAGGGTTGAGGGAGGGAAGCGTGGTGTTCCGTCACGCCTTGCGCTTGGCGTTGTTGCCCGTTGTTTCGTATTTGGGACCGCTGGCGGCTCATCTTCTCACGGGCTCAATCGTGGTGGAGACGGTTTTCAATATTCCCGGCGCAGGGGGCTTTTTTGTGCATTCGATCCTCAATCGTGACGGCTTCCTCCTTGGTGGAATGGTGATCGTCTACTGTGTGATGCTGGTGATTTTTAACCTCGTTGTCGATGTGGTCTATGGCTACCTCGACCCGCGAATCCAAGCCGATGTCTGATCCGCGTATCCTGCACAAATTGAAAAAAAATCCAGCGGCTTGCCTCTCGGCTGCTTTCTTGGGATTTGTGATTTTGGCCTGCATTTTTGGTCCATTTTTGATGTCATCGACTTTGGGTGAACCGGGGCCGAATCAATATGCGCCGCCCTCCCTTGAGCACCCCTTCGGCACCGATCTCAATGGCCGCGATGTCTTGTATCGTCTCCTCACGGGGGGGCGTATTTCTCTGCTTGTGGGGTTTTGCGGTGCGATGGTGAGCCTCTTTATTGGAACAGCTTGGGGGCTTGTCGCAGGATATGCGGGTGGGCGAGTCGATGCCCTCATGATGAGACTCGTGGATATCCTTTATTCTGTCCCTCGCCTGATTTTTATTCTCATTGCGATCAATGCTTTTAACTCGAGTCTTCAGGTCTGGGCTGCATCTGTTGGCCTCGAGTTCCTTGTTCAGTCCTCCCGTATTGCTATTCTTATCGTCACTCTTGGTGTGATCGAGTGGTTGACGATGGCGCGCATCGTTCGGGGCCAGGTTCTGTCTCTGAAGTCGCGCCAGTTTGTCACGGCGGCCCGTGCGCTTGGGCAATCCCATAGCCGCATTCTGATCCGACACCTTCTTCCGAACCTCGGTGGAATTATCCTGATTTATCTCACGCTCACCATTCCTGCAGTGATCATTGACGAATCCTTTTTGAGTTTTCTGGGGCTTGGTGTTCAGGCCCCGCAGGCGAGTTGGGGGTCCCTCCTCGCGGATGGGGCCGGCGCGATCAACCCTGTTCGCAGCTTTTGGTGGCTCCTCGTTTTTCCCGCCTCGGCGATGGCGAGCACGTTGCTGGCGCTGAATTTTCTCGGTGATGCGCTTCGCGATGCAATGGACTCACGCGTGCGATCCTGAACTCATTTCCCCCAAATTCCCTCGACAGCACTCACTAGGCTCAATAGTTCTCTACGCCATGCATACCCAAGGAGATATTTTGCTGACCCGCGAATGCGATGCCGTTCAGATTCCAAGTGGACACCCGATTGTTCTTCCTTCTGGGATGTCGGTTGTCATCACCCAGTCTCTTGGCGGCACTTTCACTGTAGCCACGCCTGGCGGCCTCGCTCGCATCGACCTTAAGGATGCTGACGCGCTCGGTCTCGATCCGGAAAAGGGTATCGAAAAAATCAAAATCGAAGGCAGCCAACAAGAGGCCGTTTGGAACCAATTAAAAATGGTTTTCGATCCCGAAATTCCCGTCAACGTTGTTGATCTCGGGCTCATCTACGATTGCCAACTGACAACATTGGACGATGGCAAAACGACGGTACTGGTGAAAATGACTCTCACGGCTCCCGGTTGCGGTATGGGCCCAACGATCGCCGCCGATGCCCGCAGCAAGATACTTGCGCTCGAGGGCATCGAGGATGCCGAGGTCGAGTTGGTGTGGGATCCCCCATGGAATCAAGCGATGATTAGTGAAGCCGGCAAGATGAAGCTTGGGATCATTTGATCCCAGTTGCCGTTTTTTTAAGAATGCTTGAGTGTGAGGCCCGACGTCTTCCTTAAGCTTTTTTCGGTTTCGAGCCTATCGTTTTAGGCTGGCAGTTGAGTGTGTCCCAGGGGTTTGCCTGGGACGTTGAGGTCTCACCATTTCCGGACTTTTGAAATCCAGAACACGCCGACCGCAGAACCCACGGCAAGGATGTTAATTAAAAAGAACGGCCAGAACTGATTTTCCATAGGAACGGGTAACCGTACGTTCATGGAAAAAATACCCACCACTAAATTCGCCAGCATGATGGCGATCGTCCAAATCGTAAATTGCTTGATCAGGACGTTGAGATTGTGGCTCACGATGGAGGCTCTTGCGTCCATGAGGCCGGCGATAACTTGCGAGTAGATCTCTGAGCGCCGAAGGCACTGTTGGTTCTCAATCACGATGTCCTCGAGCGTTCGGGTTTGATCATGATCGAGGCCGAGTTTTTCCGCACAGGACTTCATTTTGTCAAATAATGCGCCGTTCGAGTTGATCGCGTTCAGGATGTAAACCAAACTTTTCTCCAGAGCGAACATGTTAAGCAGATAGCGGGTTTCCATCGAAGTAATGATTCTCCGTTCGAGGGAATCGGAAAGCATGTTGATGGCTTTCAGGTGGCCTTCAAAGTGGTTGATGCTTTGATAGAGCAACCGAAGGATCACGTCTTGGATGCCAAAGACTCGCAGGGAGACTCGGCCTTCGAAGAGCGGTGCATCGTCAGGCATGACAACGACAAGACGATCCTCATACAGAAATATGCCGGTCGAAGTCATCTTGAGTAGAAAGTTGTCATCAGCGGAAAAGCTCTTCGGACGCTTGAAAATGATGGCCGCATGGTCGGCTTCAAATTCCAGACGGGACAACTCATCGGGATCCAGCGAAGACTGCAAAGTGTGGTAATCGATGTTGTAGTATTCCATCAAGTCCGCCTCATCTTCGATCGTCGGGCTATTAAAAACGATTATCTGGGCCTCATCGGGGTCGCAGCGCACCACGGTGCCGGCTTCTTCCGCCACACGGAAATAGGTGCGCAGACCTCCACGCTGCTTGCCTATGCCGGCATCCGGTGCCGACTCGATTTCCGCAGGAATGGTCATCCTTCAACAATCTGACGATTTTCCAAAGCTCGTCGATCTGAATTTTGCTGAAAGATGGGGCGCTTTTCGCCTCTGCGCGGCATTGCCACCCTGTCACACTCCGTTTAGTGTGTTATTTATGAGCCAGATTCGATTTCAAGTCGTCCCCCCGATCGATCGCCCAGAATCCCCGGTTTTCATCACCGGAAGTCACCCTGGACTTGGTGCGTGGAAGCCGGATTGCGCTCTCAAGCTGGATTGGAAACCTCCCTTTCATGTCGGCGAGATCGAGTCCGATACAGGTCATCATTTTGATTACAAAATCACGCGAGGAAACTGGGAGACGGAAGCCGTGGACGCCTATGGCCATGTGCCTGGTAACTTCTGTCACGAAGTCTGGCTCGATGCCACTCGCCACCACACGGTAGCGGATTGGAAGGACCGCTATAGTGGACGTCTCACGCATGAGCGAATCCACTCACGTATTCTAGCGGGCACGCGAGACCTGCTCATTTGGCTTCCGCCCAGCTATGGCAGTGATTCGCTCCATCGCTTTCCGATTCTGATTCTTCATGATGGGGACAATGTCTTTGATCCAGCTACGAGTGCGATCTCCTGTGTGGACTGGGCTGCGGATGAGTGGATCAAAGTCCTCTCCCGGCGTGGTGCCCTTCCAGAAACCATTGTTGTTGGTGTTTGCCATCCGGAAGGCTTTTCTGATGACAATGCCTCTCTTCGGGATTTCGATCTTTCCCCCGAGTTGAGCGGGTCCGCTTACGCACACTTTATTGTCGACGAACTCGTGCCTCACATGGATGCCCATTATCGGACGATTCCCAAGCCGACCGCCCGCGTGCTTGGCGGTGCATCACTTGGTGCCTTGAATGCCTTTCATGTCTCCCTCAATCATCCTGGGGTTTTTGGCGGGTTTGTTTGCCTATCGACGTCTTTTGAGGATGTCTCCCATTCCGTGCCCGACCGCTCCGCTCTCTTGCTTGCTCTCGCTGAAAAATCAAGTTTGGATCCAGTCACCCGCATGTATTTTGACTATGGTGACCAAGGTCTGGATGAATGCTATGAGGGGTATCATAAAATCCTTGGCAGTCTTTTTCGCGAGAAGGGGTGGAGAGACGGGGAGCAATTTCTTATTCAGAGGATTGCCGGCGGATCCCATAGTGAGATCTCTTGGCGTAATCGTCTCGGGGATGCGCTCGTTTTTCTTTCGAGGTAGACCTGCTTTTACATTTGTTTGTAGTGAAGGCTCACCCGTTGCAAGAAGTCGGAGTCCTTTTCTGCTGTATACAAAAATAATCGAAGAGACATGTATGCCTGTGCCCATTGGTATCCGGTCAGGGATTGCTTGATATCGTTCTCGCGAGTCTTCTCGTTGGCAACAAGGCGACCGTCCCCGTATTTGCTATCAATATTGTTTTTGGCACCATCCCAAAAATCATTGCTCCTCGCCGAATCCCACTCCGCGCACCCGTATTGAAGCTCGATTTCCGAGAGAGCGTCGCTGTCAAAATAAAACAAGGCTTTCAAGAGGTGCTTTTGGGGGATCCCCTCAACTTCAACCGCGGTTCGACCTTTGAGGTCTTTGCGTCCCACGATTTTGGCTTTGGTACCCAAGAGGATCTTCTCGACACTTTTCTGCGACGCACCCCACGTCATTCCAAAAGGAGGCTTCATCTCTTGAACCGCCGATGCTTCCCCTGCGACCAAGCACAGTATCGCAACCAAAATGGCAAAATGGGATAATCTCATCACAGTGAACAAATGAAGATACAACGGCAATACTCGGTCGTCTCGAAAAAAATCCATTAAAAGTATTGCCAACGACAGGGGAATGAGTGAACTATATTACTTGCAGATGTGGTCGTGATTTGGTGGACATCCTGTAGGCAGATCCTCAGGTAGTTTGAAACCCGGCAGTCGGGAACAGGCCTCGATCCCAGTGCGTTAATAAATAGTAAAACCATGGGTAATAAACTCTACGTCGGCAACCTGTCATTCAATACGACAGAGATTGCCATTCAAGACCTGTTCTCCCAGTGCGGCTCGGTTTCCGAAGTCATGCTGATGCAGGATAAGTTCACAGGCCGCTCACGCGGATTCGCCTTCGTAACGATGGGATCCGATGCAGAGGCACAAGCAGCAGTAAACCAAATGCACGGCAAAGAACTCGACGGTCGTGCACTCACCGTCAACGAAGCCCGTCCCCGTGAAGATCGCCCATCAGGTGGCGGCGGTGGTGGATTCGACGGCCCACGTCGTGACTTCCGCGGTGGCGGAGGCGGCGGTGGTCGTGACGATCGCCGCGGTGGCGGCGGTGGTGGTGGTGGCGGCGGACGCCGCGAATACGGTCGTCGCTAATTTTTAGCGATGTCTTTCCAAAGGGCATCCGGAGAAATCCGGGTGTCCTTTTTTTTGTAGCTTTTTTCGGTTCCCGCCTCGCGGACGTTCTATCTCCGATATGGATCTTATTCCTGTCTATGGATGGGTTTTGAATTCCCTGTTCAATAAGTGGGGAGTTAGAAAAGTTCGCGCTTCTTTTTTTCTTATTATTTCTGATTGACGATCCCGCGTCTGAACCATATCTTCAAAAAACGGAATGCGGGTGTAACTCAGTTGGTAGAGTGCAACCTTGCCAAGGTTGATGTCGAGGGTTCGAGTCCCTTCACCCGCTCCACTCCCCCCAAGTCCGCGAAACAAGCGTTTAAGCGGTTCTGCAGTCGAGATTGTGGTTTCTTTATCGTCTAAAAAAGAGCTCCCAAAAGCACCCCCTAGAGTGGCGTTTTGAGTGTCTATCCCTGTCTATAGGATTTCCAGATGCCACCCCTGTGATGACCATCGGGAAAATTGTTTTCTTCTTCTGTGGCTGTAGATTTGTCCAAGTCCAGCGGGGGGGGGCTTTTCAAGGTCAAAAATCAGTAGCAATACAAATTGGGAAAAGTTTCTTTGGACATTTTGGCGCTAGTATCCGAATTGGCTCTTAGCGAACTTTCAAGCCACTCAGCGAATGCTGAAAATAGTGGCGACCCTAACGGGATTCGAACCCGTGTTACCGCCGTGAAAGGGCAGTGTCCTAACCGCTGGACGATAGGGTCAGCAAAGGAATCACGAATATTATTGCGATTTGCATCTATAGCAACTTCTTTTTTGCGCGTTTTTTGCTCAACGCGTATTTGTCATTTCATTCCCTCAGGACCGATGTGGTGACTCGGAATAGACAGGCAAAAAGTAAGGTAAACCTGAAGTTCGTTTTTTGCGCTTTGTGTCACTTGGAATTTAATGCTGATGTTTTTGAGCACGCCAATGCTTAAGGAAAAAGCGTTTTGCAGGGTAATTGAACTAGGCCCTTATTAATCACAACATGGATAGCAAGGCGGAGAGGGGAGTGGGTTGGGAGGGACTCGAACCCTCAACCAACGCCTTAAAAGGGCGCTGCTCTACCATTGAGCTACCAACCCGGAAGAGATCGAAAATCTATTCAGTCTTTCAGATCATGCAATACTGAATGCAAAAAAAATTATAACGCCTTTTCTCTCGCTAGGTCATCAGGGTTTTTTTGCGAGGATGAGACGAAGGGCTTTGCGGTGCGGACTGGGCATCGGTGGGAGGCTAGACAGTGAAAAGGCAGTCCAGTTTGCCTGTGGAACCGTGAGCGAAATGCCCAGGGTAACTTTATACCGGGTGATACTGTAGATGAGAGTGGCAAGGGGCTCTGGTGAGGGTTCGCCAGGAGGGAGAATCCAGAGTCCTCGCCAAGTGGGGCCAGGGGACTCAATGAGGAAAATGGAATCACCCGTGCGTGAGAAGGCTCTCCAGTCATTGATCTCGGTGATGGTTTTTTTTGCTGGCTTCACCGGGAGTGCCTCAGGATCGACGGCCTTGCAAAAATGATGAACGGGACATGCAGCGCAATCGGGTACACCTGACCGGCAGAGGGTGGCGCCGAGATCCATAAGCGCAGAGGCGTGGCGGCGACCGCTGGTTTTGGGAAGAAGGGAGGTGGCGGCTTTCTCCAGGAAATCGCGCCCGGCTTTGGTTGTGATATTTTCGCGGTAATTAAAAAGGCGAGCGACGACGCGGTTGATATTAGCATCCAAGACCGGCACGCATTGATCAAAGGCAAAGGCGGCGATGGCTGCTGCGGTGTATGGGCCGATGCCGGGAAGGGAGCGGAGGGCTGGAAGTTCGGATGGGATGATTCCGCCAAATTGCGCCGTTACCGATTGTGCTGCGCGGTGCAAGTTGCGGGCTC
>CAIWSO010000107.1 GCA_903915315.1 uncultured Spartobacteria bacterium
CAGTGCCCTAAGTTGAGATCATTGGCCAACCCTAATCCGCAGGAGAATTGAACCTTAAACCGAATCAAAACATGAAAAAAATCGCACTCCTCCTCGCCTTCGCGGCGAACGCCATGGCCTCCGAGCCGCTGCCGCCTTTTGTTTATCCGGGAACCGTTCCGGCTTCGAGCTGGTCGGCTAAGTGGATCGGGGCAAAGCCAGACGCCGACACGAAAAAGCAAAACCTCTGGACCTCCTATCGGAAGGAATTCGACCTCGCCGCGAAGCCCGAGAAGGCCGTCGCGCGCATCGCGGTCGATTCAAAATACTGGCTCTGGGTGAATGGCGTCTTGGCTGTGCGCGAGGGTTCGCTGAAACGCGGGCCGACTCCGACTGATACTTTTTTCGACGAGGTTGATCTGGCACCGCATTTGAAGCAGGGGAAAAACACGGTCGCGATTCTCGTGTGGTATTTCGGCAAGCAAGGGTTCAGCCACAAGAGCAGCGGCAAAAGCGGGCTGTTGTTCCAGATGGAAGCAGGGACGGAGAAAGTGGTGAGCGATTCGTCGTGGCGCGCGGTCGTGCATCCGGCCTACGGCGATACCGACGCCCCGCACCCGAACAACCGACTGCCCGAATCCAACATCCGCTACGATGCGGGCAAGGAAATGGCGGGTTGGGAAATGCCGGGCTTCGACGCGGCAGCGTGGGCACCGGCCGAGGAATTGGGCGCGCCGGACTGCGCGCCGTGGGGGCGATTGGTGAAACGCCTGGTGCCGCTTTGGAAAGACTTTGGCCTGCAATCCTACACGAATGTCCCCGCGCTTCCTGCCGTCTCGGATGGCCAACTAATCAAAGGAAAACTCCCCTACAACGCGCAGGTCACTCCGTTTTTGAAAATCGATGCCAAGGCGGGCCAGACGATCAAAATCCAAATGGACAACTACCGTGGCGGTAGCGAGCCGAATGTGCGGGCCGAATATGTGACCCGCGACGGCGAGCAGGAGTTCGAGTTCCCCGGTTGGATGAACGGCCACGAGGTTCATTACGAAATTCCAGCCGGCATCAAGGTGATCGATCTCAAATACCGCGAGACCGGCTTCGACACCGAATTTGCCGGGGAGTTTTCCTGCGACGACGACTTCATGAACCGCCTCCGCACGAAGGCGCTCAGGACGCTCTACATCACGATGCGCGATACCTACATGGACTGCCCAGACCGGGAGCGCGCGCTGTGGTGGGGCGATGCAGTGAACGAACTCGGCGAGGCGTTCTACGCTTTCGACCGCCGCTCCGACCTCCTCGCGCGCAAATGCATCTTCGACCTCATCGCATGGCAAAAACCCGACGGCGTTTTGTTTTCGCCGGTTCCGGCAGGAAATTGGGACAGGGACCTGCCCCTGCAAATGCTCGCCAGCATCGGCAGCACGGGGTTCTGGACCTACAGCTTTTTCAGCGGCGACATGGAAACGCTCGCCACCGTGTATCCCGGCATGAAGCGCTACATGGAAATCTGGGACATGCAGCCTGATGGGCTCGTCGTGCCACGGCGCGGCGCTTGGGAGTGGGGCGATTGGGGCGCCAACATCGACATGCCGATCCTCTACAACGCCTGGTATTACATCGGCCTGCAGGGACTCCGAAACGCTGCGATCGAGCTCGAGAAGGAGGGCGACCTACCGTGGATCGACGCGCGGATGAAGTCGATTGAAGCCGCGTTTAACAAAACCTTCTGGACCGGCACCGAATACCGCTCGCCGGGCTACGGGGGCCAAACCGACGACCGTGCCAACGCCATGGCCGTCATCGCCGGATTCGCCGAGTCGGACAAATACCCCGCTTTACTCGAGGTATTCCGCAAGCAGGCCCACGCGAGCCCTTACATGGAAAAATATGTGCTCGAGGCGCTCTGCATCATGGACGAATCGGAGTTCGCCCAAGAGCGCATCAAGCAACGCTTCGCCAAAATGGTGAACCACCCCGACTACACCACACTTTGGGAGGGTTGGGGCATCGGAAGCGAAGGCTTCGGCGGCGGAACGATCAATCACGCCTGGAGCGGCGGGCCGCTCACAATCATGTCGCAATACTTCGCCGGTATCGCCCCAACCGCACCCGCGTTTTCCAAATACTCGGTCTTCCCGCAAATGGGCTCGCTCGGAAAAATAAGCACCAAGGTTGTCACGCCCAAGGGCGACATCGTGCTCCAGCTCATGAAAATCAAGGAGAGCTTCCGGATGGAATTGGACTCGCCGAGCGGAACGCAAGCGACTGTCGGCATTCCCGTGCCAAAGGATGGAAAAATCACGGAAGTGAAAGCCAACGGCCAAACCGTTTGGAGCAATGGCCAAGCTGATGCCAACATCCCCGGCCTGCGTTTCGTTAAAAGCACCCCGCGCTATGTGATCTTCTCCGCCGACCCCGGCAAATGGTCCTTCACCGCTTCGATTCAACAAAAAAACCAACCATGAAAACTAAAACACTCCTCCTCGCCGCGTCACTGCTCGTGCCGTCGTTCACCCTCCATGCGGAAAATGCCACGCCCGCGCCCGCCATTTCCCAAGAGCGGATGCAGCAGGTCTACGAGGAAGTGAAGACCCCCTACAAATACGGCGTCGTCCTGCGCGGCGAGGCCGATCAACTCGTCGATTCACCCAGCATTTTTCGCAAGGACGGCGTGTGGTATATGGTCTACATCGCCAGCACCAAGGACGTCGGCTACGAGACCTGCCTCGCGCGGAGCAGCGATTTGTTGAATTGGGAAAAGCTCGGAAAAATCCTGAGCTTCCCGGCCGAGGGTTGGGACCGCTGGCAACGCGCCGGCTACCTCGCGCTGGTCGATCCAGCCTGGGGCGTGAGCAATGAGCTGGAGACCTACGACGGCAAATATTGGATGTCCTACCTCGGCGGCGAGCATAAAGGCTACGAGACCGACCCGCTCGCGATCGGCTTGGCTTGGACAAAAACTCCCACCGAAGCGCGCGAATGGACGCCCCTCGCGGAAAATCCAGTGCTCCACCGCGACCAGCCCGATGTCCGCCCCTTCGAGAAGGTCACGCTCTACAAGAGCAACATCATTTGGGACAAAGCTAAGACGCTCGGGTCGCCGTTCGTGATGTTTTACAACGGCAAAATCAAAGGAGCCTACGAGAAGATCGGCATGGCTGTTTCCGACGACTTGGTGAAATGGAAGCGTTACGGCGCGGACTCCGTCGTGGCCAATGGCGAAGACAAACAAAGCGGCATCACCGGCGATCCGCAGGTCGTGAAAATGGGCGACCTCTGGGTGATGTTCTACTTCGGCGCGTTCTGGCGTCCGGGAGCTTTCGACACCTTCGCGTGCTCAACCGATCTGGTGAACTGGACTAAATGGACCGGCCCCGACCTCGTGCACTCCTCGGAGCCATGGGACCGGCAATTCGCCCACAAGCCCTGGGTGGTGAAGCACGAAGGCGTCGTCTACCACTTCTACTGCGCCGTCGGCGACCAAGGTCGCGTCATCGGCTTGGCCACCTCGAAAGACCTCAAGTCAAAGGCACAGACACCATCCAAACCATGAAAAAAACGACACTGCTCCTCTCTCTCGCACTCACTGCCTCGCTCCACGCCGGGGAAAATCTCGAGCAGCAATTCCAGAACCCGCCGGTCGAGGCGCGCGCTGGGGTCTATTGGTGGTGGGTGAATGCGTTTGTGGACAAGGCGGGCATCACGCACGACCTCGAGCAACTCAAGGCCAAGGGCGTCAGTTCGGTGCTCCTCGTTAATAGCGGTCAGCACGCGGATGCGTTCCGCGAGAATGGCCCGGCGTTTTTGTCGCCCGAGTGGCGCGAGCTTTATCGTCATGCGTTGGCGGAGGCCGCGCGTCTCGGAATCGCGGTGGATGTGAACATGGCGCCCGGCTGGAACATGGGCGGCAAATGGATCACGCCGGAGAAAGCATCGCGGTGGTATTTGCAATCCGAGACCGCAATCAAGGGACCGCAGAAATTTTCGGGTAAGCTCAACATGCCGCAGCCGAATGACGGCTACGCGAATATCCCGGCCTGCTACGGCGGGCGCAGTAGTTTCAAGGTGCCTGCGGAAAAAATGGATTACCGCGATTCGGTGGTGGTCGCCTTTCGCACGCCCGAGGGCGGGAAACCCGCGCCGCGCCAAAACCTCGGCATCAAGGCAAACCGCGTGGGTGGGGATTGTTCCATGCCTGCCGACAGCGTGAACCAGCCGCCTCTCGTGCCATGGGTTTCCTCGCCGGACGATCGGCCTGTGAAGCCCGTCGATGTGGTGGATTTGACCTCGAAGCTCAAACCCGACGGCACACTCGAGTGGGATGCACCCGATGGCGATTGGACTGTGGTTCGCACCGGACACCGCATCACCAATGCCCCTCTCTCGGTGCCAATGCCGGGATTTCAGGGGTTGGAAAACGACTTCCTCGACCGCGCCGGGATTGACCTCGTTTATGACTCGGTTGGCACCGAGTTGGTGAAGGAGGCCGGTCCGCTCGCGGGCAAGGCACTCCGCAGTTTTGTCACCGACAGCTTCGAGGCGGGATACCCGAACTGGACAGCCAACATGGTCGAGCGCTTCAAAAAATATCGCGGCTACGACCCCACTCCCTACCTGCCCGTCTTGAGCGGATGGATCGTCGAAAGCGCAGAAATTTCCGACCGCTTTCTGCACGACTACCGCAAGACCGTGGCCGATTGCTTCGCCGACGAGCACTACGGTCGGATGACCGAACTCGCCCGCAAGAACGGCATGATGACGCGCGCCGAGGCGGCGGGGCCCAGCCAGTCGGGGACCGTTTGCACCGATGCACTCAAAAACCTCGGCCGGGTGGACTTTCCGATGGGTGAGTTTTGGAGGTTCGGGTCGTTCGTGCAGGGCGACCAG
>CAIWSO010000108.1 GCA_903915315.1 uncultured Spartobacteria bacterium
ACTCGACTTTCGGCCGGATCACCAGACTGCGCGAACCTCGCGGTCCTGTGAAAGTCGGTTCCGTGGAGCCGAAAATCGACACCAACGGAGTCCCGCTGAAAGCCGCGAGATGCATCGTCCCCGTATCGTTCGTAACCAGAACTGAGATTCGGGACAAAAGATCCATTAAATCCTCCAACGAGGTTTTGCCGGTGAGGTCGGTGACATTGGGGATGCCGGAAGCGATTTTTTTTGCCACCGGTGTGTCTGCGGAAGTTCCCACAATCACCCATTGGCAATCCACCTCCTCATTGAGTTGCAGGATGAGTTGACGGAATTGATCGGCCGGCCAGCGTTTGGCGGATCCATACTCCGCGCCGGGGCAAAGACCAATCACGCGTTCCTTGCGGTTCGGCTTCCAAAGCGGACTCACCGGCGGCCGTTCCTCGGCTCCGCAACGCGCTGCAATACGCCAATAGACATCGGCCTGATGCACTGGCTGATTCGCCGGAGGCCGCTTCCCTTCAGCGATAGCATGATCCAAAAGCCAATGCCGAAAGTGGCCTTGGAATCCCACTTTCACAGGAATGCGAGCGAGCCAGACTTCGAGGGCGGATCGCAAGGAATTCGGAAAAAGGACCGCTACATGGAAGCGCCCCCGCAAGCGCCGCGCAACAGAGAAGACGGACTCCTCCTTCTCGAATTCGATCACTTCATCCACGCCATCCACCCGGCGCCAAAACCCAGCCAATTTGGAAGGCGTCAGCACCGAAAGATGCGCGTCAGGTCGGCCGTATTTGAATGCCCTCACGGCATCGACGCTCATCACCGCATCGCCCAGCCAATTTGGGGATCGTGCGACAATGCGAAACGGATTCACTGTAGCCGCCCCGCCTGGAAGATAAATGCCGCGCTTGACGTCATTGAGGAGAAACGAGCGCGGTGTCTTCCAGCGATTGTGAACCCAAAACCAATCCGCCGGAGAGACACGAATCTGCTCCTCCAGGTTCCGGTTGAGATCGAGAGTGAGTTGCTCGGGATTGTCAGCCGTCCACGGAATTTCCTGTCCCATGACAATCCTCCAGCGGGCAAAGCCATCGGTATAAATCGCCGATGGAATCACCACCGCATTCGTGCGAAGCGCGAGCGTCGCCACAAGCGGGGAAGTCGAGCATAGGCGATGGAAAAACGGCGTCCAAACCCCACTTTTCCCAGCATGTTGATCAACCAGCACCCCTAGAACACCCAATTCTCGCAGCAAACCGATGGCACCTTGAAATCCCTTCTTGCGATCAAAGGTCTCGAGCCCAAGTCGGCGGCGGTCACGGTTGACAAGATCATCCACAAGTTTGTTGTGCAGCGCTTGGTAAATCGTGCCCGATCGAACTTCAGGCCACTGAAAAACAATTTGTGCATACAACTCCCAATTTCCAATGTGATTGATCGCCATGATCACCGGCCGGCCAAGCGCGATATTCCGCTTCACCACATCGAGGTTTTCAAAGTGCGCGACACGCTGAATCTGGGCCTGAGAGAGCGATGGCATCTTGAATGCACACACCACATTGGCCCCGAGAGTCGTAAAATGCCGAAATGTCAGGCGGCCGAGATCCGCCTCGGACATCTCATTTGCAAACGCAATCGTCAGATTTTCCCTTGCGAGCCGCCGGTAGCCGGGCAGGATAAGCCACATCAACGCTCCGATCGCTTGCCCTAAAAGAAAACACACAGAGAGGGGCAGGCAACGGATCAAACACACAATCAACCATGCAAAAATGTAAACCAATCGTTCGGCCATGATGGATTTTCAATCTACTGAGAAAAAATCCCAGACGGAATCGAAATCCATCCTCCCAGGCGGAGTCGTCGGCATTCTTGGGGGAGGTCAACTCGGCCGCATGCTGGCCATCGCTGCGCGCCGCATGGGCTACAGCGTCCATGCCTACGAGCCTCAGCAGGATTGCCCAGCAGGTCAAATCTGCGATCTCGAGGTCAATGCTCCCTACACCGATACCACCTCATTGAAAAAATTCGCTAACGGGGTGGATGTGGTTTCCTTCGAGTTTGAAAACATCCCGCGTTCCGCGATTGAGACGGTTTCCGAGATTCGGCCCGTGCATCCGCGCGGTGAGGTGCTGCACATTTGCCAGAACCGGGAACGCGAGAAGACATTCCTTCACGCAAATGGATTCCCTTGCGCGCCCTTCCGCGTTATCGATTCCGCCGCCAGCCTTGCCGAGGCGCTCCAAGAAATCGGAACCCCCTCGGTGCTCAAAACGGCGGACTTCGGCTATGATGGCAAGGGCCAGATCAAACTCGAGGCCGGGGCGGATGCCAACGAAGTCTGGAAGCGCTTTGGAGCACCTCGCGGTGTACTGGAAAAATGGATCTCGTTTCGCGCCGAACTCTCCGTCGTGAGTGCCCGCGGCACCGACGGCAAAACGGTTTCCTTCCCCGTCTCGGAAAACCAACACGAGCACCACATCCTCGATCTTTCGATTGTTCCGGCGCGCTTCCCAGCTGAAGCCCTTGAATCCGCCACCCGCCTCGCCGCTCAAATCACCGAGGCACTGGACGTCGTCGGTCTGCTTGCCGTGGAGTTTTTCCTCACAAATGAAAATCAACTGGTCGTTAACGAACTCGCGCCACGGCCCCACAATTCCGGCCACTTCACTTTCGACGCCTGCATCACGAGTCAATTCGAGCAGCAGCTTCGCGCCGTTTGCGGTCTGCCACTCGGGTCACCCGAACTAATGAGCCCAGTTGTAATGTGGAATCTCCTCGGTGACCTTTGGAACAAGGGCGAACCCGATTGGAATGTGATCCTCGACAACCCCCGCGCCAAGCTTCACCTCTACGGAAAGAGCGAAGCACGTCCGGGAAGAAAAATGGGCCACGTTTGCGTGTTGGCGGACTCGACCGAAGAAGCGATCCGGCAGATCGAGGAAATGAAACAAAGGATCAGGCGCTAAAATCTCGAGGAAGGCCGATTTTTTCCAGCAACCTCGGAACGTCCAGATGGCGGGCGATGAGGTCTTGGATGTGCCTTATTTTTTCTGTGTCCGCCGGCTCGACCTTGATTGTCAGGGAATGGATTTTTTGAGCGATGGCGTAGGATTCCATCGG
>CAIWSO010000109.1 GCA_903915315.1 uncultured Spartobacteria bacterium
ACCACGTCGAACCATCGCTGATCTGGTAAAGGTAATCGCCGTTTGCGATCACCCGGTGGACCGGCCAAGCCAGCAAGAGGTCAGCAAGCACCGCAGGTTGGTCGGGATCGGAGATATCGGCCGTCACCAGTTGACGCTGGGAGATGGAGGCAAGGGTCTCCCCGACCATAGCAGCGCGACGCGGTTCGAAGTCGTGCACAATGCGACCACGTGTGCGGAGTGTGCGAGACACGCTGTCGATCTCGAGGATTTGAATGCGGTGCCCGGGATCCTCCGAGGCCCACGAATGGACGGTGAATGGGATGAGGGCGAGATTTTGTTCGGGGAGGATTTTGAGAGCCTTTTCGTCGTAGAGGGATTCGGAAAATCCACCCCAAGAATCGGAAAGGAAAACTCGGCTTGCCAAAGTGGGGTTCGCGGGATCAGAAACATCGAAGAGCGAGGCGGCTACACGCCCCTCGTCCCAACCGATGCTAAAGAGCAAGTCCCCGAGCGGCTCGATGTAGGTGGACCAACCGGGCACCTCGAGATGTCCGCTGATTACTGGTGCATAAGGCACCTTCAGGTCGATCACCCAAAGAGGATCGGTTTGGCGGAATGTGACCGCATAGGCGGTATCGCCCGCAAACCGCGTGGCGTAAAGTTGCTCGCCTCGGATGATTTCCAAGCCGGCCAGAGGGCTACCATCGGTGGAAAAATTCTCCAGCATCGTAACAGGCGTTCCCCGCCAGGCCCATTCGTTTTCGGCATTTTGCCAACCTTGCGAAAACGCCGTAAAGACTCCATCGCGCACTTGCATCTTGAATTTGTCGCCGACACGGCCGGCCGTGCGGATCGGAGCCGCGTTGAGCGCCTGCAAGCCAGATTCAGCAATGGAAAAAAGGTGGACCTCCGAAGCGTTCCAATTCGACCACGAGTTCACCGCAAGGGCGAACCAGTCATTGCCGGCGGAAACCACTGAAGAGTCTCCAGAAAACTCCAGCGACTTTTCTAAAGACAGCTTGCCCTCGACGGCATCAATCGAGATTTCGTTGAGGATAGCGCGCCCGGAACCGACGGTGGAGTAGTTTTTCCATGTCTGGGTGGCGACAAAAAGACGGGCGCCCTTCAATCGACTGTCAGCGGCTGCACCAGCGAGTTCGATCGTCGAAACAACAGAGGCTTTCCCCTCCGCGATCCGCACGAGATGGATCTCCGAGGCGTCCCAGTCTCCGGGCTTCCTTGCCAGAAGGACTGCGTGCGCAACCCCACCCTCCGTTGGCAAAATGTAGAGATCCTGACCCACGGCAGGCAGACGCAATTGCGCGACCAGCGAGGGTTTCGCTGGGTCGGAAAGATCGAGCACTTGAAGGCCGCGCAGTTGATTGAAAAAATAAACCGTCGTGCCATCGGACTTCCAGATATCCGCCTCTTGCGTGGAGGTCGCTTCTGACTTGGTGTTCGCATCCGAAGAAATTGTGGTCGATGCAAGGGCCGTGCTAGCCAGCCTAAGTGCTGACTCTTGGGACACCGCCTGCTCGCCATAACCTGAAGATGCGACGCTCCGAGCGGCTTTCTTTCCACGATAAAAAGCCACCGGATATTTCAGTGAGGAGGGAACCTCCGCCCAAGCCCTCCAAGAACGACTCAGGAGACTCTTGGGCACTTTCATCGAGAACGTGTTCGATGAGCCCGTTTTGCGAGT
>CAIWSO010000110.1 GCA_903915315.1 uncultured Spartobacteria bacterium
CCGCCGGCGAAGGAATATGTCGCCTTCGATTTCTGGGCGAACAAGTTCATCCCGCCCTTCAGCGGCGCACTCACCGCGACCCTGCCGGGCACCTCCAGTCGCATCATGGCCGTCCGCCCGGTCTCGGAGTTTCCTCAGCTCTTGAGCACCTCGCGCCATGTCACCCAAGGCATTGTTGATGTGACCGGCGAATCCTGGGATGCCGGGAAAGCCGAACTTTACGCCAGCAGCAAGCTTATTGCCAACGACCCCTACGAGCTTCGCATCGTCGTCCCCTCCGCCGAAAAATCTTGGCGAGCCAGCAGCATCAAAGTCTCCCCGGAGGATGTGGCCGCTGGCGTGAAGGCCGAGTTCAAACAGGAAGGCCCACGGATCCGAGCAGCTCTTTCCAGCCCCGTGAGCCGTGATGTGAAGTGGCAGGTTGCCTTCGAGCGAGGCCAAGCCGTCGATGTCCTCCCTCCGTCCGTCGCCAACCTCAAGGCCAGTGTGGAATACAACATGATTACGCTGAATTGGACTGACAGCGGCGCTACTGCCTACCGCGTGACCCGCAGTGACGGCGAAGTGAGCACCGAGCCCCTTGCCGTATTCGTCGATACGAAATTCCCGCGCGAGAAACCCCTCACTTACCGAGTCGAGGCGCTCGGCGGCGACGGCAAGGCCGCTACGCCCGTCTCGATCGAAGTGACTCCGCTCACCACGCTCACGGCACCGCCAGTGCCACCGCTGCCCACCGTGTATCTCGACGCCAGCAACACGAAATTCGTGCAAAACTCCGCCGGTCAAGCCCGGTTTTGCCAGCGCTACAGTGGCGGCAAGCCCAGCCTGGATGGGAAAACCTACGACCAAGGCATCGGCACCCATGCCAACGCCCTTGCCGTGGCCACCATTCCAAAAAACGCCACCCGCTTCGTTGCCACCGTCGGCCTCGATGACTCGGCCCGCGAAGACGAACGCGCTAGCATTGTATTTGAAATCTATGGGGATGTTTTGGAGATGGGTGAAAAACCGGTCCTTCTCGGTCAGTCGCCCCTGTTGACGCCAAAGGGTCTCGCTACATGGAACTTCCATGTCGAGTTGAACAGCCGCTTCAAGGAAGTGCGCCTCGTCGTCAAGGACGGCGGCAACGGACTCGCCTCCGACCATGCCGACTGGGTCAACGCCGGTTTCATCGTTCCCGAAGAGCCAAAGAAATAACCCTCGCAATCCATCTCGCATCCACACTCTCACCAGATAAAATAACCAACACAATGAAACGCACCCTGCTTCTCCTCTCCACCGGACTTTTCCTCCTTGCCTCCTGCAAGCCACCGGAACCACCGAAAATCACCGCCACGGATACCGGTAAGAGCGGTCCCGGCGGGCAAACAATCAAAGGCGGGGATGTGACCATGACGTTTTCTGCCGACGGCAAGCCGCTCACTTTCACGCGCGGGAATGGATCGAACCTCATCAATACTCAGAATCCCGGTAAGGGCTTTTACATGACGACGGGATCGGCTCCGGACGAAAAAACCATTCCGTTCACCTCCCTCGAATCCCAGGACGGCAAGCTGATCCTCACCGCCGCCGACAACACCCGCGCCACCCTGGCGGTGAATGCGGGGAACAGCCACATCTCCTTCCGTTTCGAAAAAATGGAGAATGTTCCCACGGACTCCGAGCCGATTTTGAGGTTACAAGCCAACTTCAATAACATCTGCCCTATGTCTGTTCCGCTGGATTATATGGTGGAACC
>CAIWSO010000111.1 GCA_903915315.1 uncultured Spartobacteria bacterium
GCTTTTGGGTCAATGGCGACTCGATTATTCCCGGCAAAAGCTCCGAGCGCCAGGGTTCTGGATACCGTTATATAGGATTCCCCATGCAATACTGGGTGGCCTTTTATCCCGCCTACGGATTCCATGTCGGCTCGGTCTGGCCTACCCCACGCACCCATGGTTGCCTTCGCCTCCACCAGAATGCCGCCCGCGAATTCTTTGAACTCGTGAAAATGGGTACGCCGGTACACATCGCTGAAAACCAACCAGAGGATGCCACGATTGGCAAAAACCAACCACGGCCTCAGGATTACAATGATCCCGACCCCGCGGACTCCTTCACGATTTCCTCCGCCGTCTTCAAAAAAGATCACACCCAATATCTGCGCGAGCAGAATTGACACCCTTGAGCACCGCTCCTCGGGTTAATATCCGGACGCCGGATGTGATGTCCCACGTCCAGGCTCAGGTAGAAAAACACTACCACAGCGAGCTTGTCGAAAGCGTCCGCGCGCAGGGTGGACGCCTTCGCTTCGGCACCACCACCCTTCGCCTCGCAAAAGAGTTTGGTTTTTGCTACGGCGTGGAAAGGGCGATCGACCTCGCTTACGCGGCGGGCAAGGTTTTTTCCGATAGAAACATTTATCTCCTCGGTGAAATCATCCACAACCCGGATGTCAACGCCCAGATTGCGGCCTTGGGCATCCACTGCCTGCCTCCGCGCCCCAAGCCAGATGACCTCGCCATCCTGAAGCCCGAGGATGTCGTGATCGTTCCCGCATTTGGCGCCGAGGCCTCGCTCATTGCCCTTGTGAAGGAAATCGGCTGTCAGATTGTGGACACCACCTGTGGCGATGTGATGAGCGTCTGGAAACGCGTCCGTCAAAATGCCACCGAGGGCGTCACATCGATCATCCATGGAAAGGCGGAGCATGAGGAAACAAGAGCCACCGCATCCCGAGCCCTAGGCGCGGACGGTCTAGGCCGATACCTTATCGTTCTCGATATGGAGGAAACACGCGCCGTGGCGGACTACATTCTCCACGGCGGCGATACCTCCGCCTTCCTCCAGCGCTTTGCCGGTAAGACCAGCGAGCACTTCGACCCCGCTCTCCACCTCCAGCGCATCGGCGTGGCGAACCAGACCACCATGCTCCGAAGCGAGACCGAGGCCATCCAAGCCCATCTTCGCAGCGCCATCACCGAGCGCGACCAGGGCGACACCTCCCACTTCCGCTACTTCGACACCATTTGCGGAGCCACTCAGGACCGCCAAGACTCGCTATTCCATCTCCTCAGCGAACCACTCGACCTTCTGATCGTGGTCGGAGGTTACAATAGCTCGAATACGACCCACCTCGTTGAAATCGGGATTCAAAAACTTCCCACTTGGTTCATTCGCAATGCGGACTGCCTCACATCGGAAAAAGAACTCCGCCATTTTGATATCCACACCAAGAGTGAAATCACGTCTAGCGATTGGCTCCCAGATCGCCCGGAACTCGTCGTCGGCATCACCGCCGGCGCAAGTTGTCCGAACAACCTCATCGAGGAAACGATCCGCCGCGTTTTGACGCTGCGCGGAACACCGCTGTAAAATGGCGGCTTAGGAAAACCTCACAAACTCGCGGAGAAATTGGGTCCAAAGGAAAAACATCCCGCGCACCGAGTAGCGGGTCATTTCCTCGCCATCGCGCTTCAGTATACCGCGAGCGATATTGTGCTCGAGGAGTTCATGCAAATCGCGCTCTGTCTGCTCGCGTAGCGACTCTGATGGCAACTCCGCGAGGTCGTCGCTCCGCAATTCCAGGGTCGAGAGAAACGCCTGATGCGAGGCCTCCAATTCGGCGATATCAAAATCATTCTCCACTCGGTTGAGCTGGGTTCCCGGAAGAAGCTTCATGGTTTGGGAAAACGGATAATTCCAGGTCAAGAACTGTCGCCCATCGACGGCGCGCGAGGAAAACGTGGAATAGAAGAAAGCATACTGATCCTGCTCAACGAAGCAGATCGCACCCGTTGTTCTTTTTTGAGGATTGTGGAAGAGACGGTAAAAGTGGCGCGCCCCGTCGTGCTTCCAATCCACATCCTCGACATACTCAAATCCGGCAGCCTCCATCTCATCCGAAAGTTCCTCGAACCCAGGAAAGCGACTGTGCGGCGGAGGCGGGCACTTTTCCAGCGACCTCTTCAGCGGCAAGCGCATCTTGCGAACACTGGTCAAGATTTCCACCCAGGGCATCAGGAACCAAGTGGACGCAAAAATAACTCCGAGAGAAACGCTGCCACCCAGCAACCAACCCGCAAGGAAAGACGTTGCCACCAGCCCGAACGTCCCCAGACGGAACAACACTGGGTGACCATAATTTCGGAGCGCCATGGCAAGTACACCGGCGCCGACGACAAAGAGGAGATCGGAAATCATACGGCTCGTTGACTCAAAAACTTCTCCAGTTGCCCGACATCGAAATCCGCGAGCACGGCCCCATCCGGCATCTCCAATGTCGGAGCCTTGCTCTGGCCTGAGATTTGACGCATCCGATCGAAGCCCGCCGGGTCAGCATACACATCCACCGCGGTATGCTCAATCCCCTGCGCTTTCAGCCAAGACAAAGCATCCACACACCAAGGGCAACCATTTTTAACGTAAACAAGCATCAGTAAGAGTCCGCATTGACAATCCCGAACCTGGAGCGCAGGTCAAGTCGGCATGTTGATTTTTTTCTCTGGAAGCGGGAGAATATGTTCCGCGACCGAGGGCACGAGCACCCAATCCATCCCCGCCGCCTTCGCCGCCTCGATCCCAATAGCCGTATCTTCAAAAACCACGCACTCATCGGCAGCAACCCCCATCAGGACGGCCGCTTTCAAAAAGGGATCGGGAGACGGTTTTCCATTCACGTAATCCTCCGCACAAACAATCGCCGTGAAAAGCGACTCGATCCCGAGTGCTCGGAGCGTGGCCAGCACCACTTCCCGATGGCCACCGGAAGCGATAGAAAGCGGCACAAGGCCGTGCATTTTACGAGCGATCGCCAGCACAGGCTCGATCGGCTTCACCTCCGCAATCATTTGCAAATAGTAATCCTCCTTGCACCGTACGGTTTGAGCAGGATCCATGGACAACCCATACTTCTCATTGAGCATCCCCACGATCACGATCGCGGGAGTCCCCCCAAGGCTATAGAAAAGATCCTCCGGAAACACACCGCCCAAATCCCTCATCGCCTTTGTCCAAGCCACGAAGTGCAGCGGCATTGTATCCGCAATCGTGCCATCGCAGTCAAAAATGTAACCGCCAAACCGCCTATCCGATATCTCGAGTTTCAATAGTGAAGTCCCCAACCAAATTTTAAAAAAAGCCCACGCCCGGAATCCCAAAAAAATGTCCCCAGGTGGAGTCGAACCACCATCTGAGCTTTAGGAGAGCCCTGCTCTATCCACTTGAGCTATGAGGACGTTGAAATAGAATTGTTTGCGGATTCCAATCGCGCAATTGATGCCTTATTTAAGGCCATAGTTTAGCCGCGGACAACAATATTCCACCTACTTGCAATTATCCGCAATGGATTAGGGCACTCCATTTCCTAGCTTCCGCTTTGGGTATGAAGCAAAGCTTTTCCAAAAACTTTAACCTTGTCAGTCACGCATGAGAGATATTTTTTAGACTCGATGCGATACTTACGTCTTCTCGTTCCCCTTGTTGTGATGGTTTTTTGCTCGTGCAATAAAAACGCTCCCTTGGCTAATACCACCCAAAGAACATTAACTGATCCTAAGGAATCTCTAACTAGGGAGTCTTTTGGCCATCTGCCTGATGGCAGAGATGTGGGTATTTTCACCCTCACCAATACGAACGGACTCAAAGCCAAGGTCACCGAATACGGCGCGATCTTGGTATCACTCGAGGTTCCCGACAAGTCCGGCAAACTCGCGGATGTGACCCATGGCTACGACACGCTCAAAGGCTGGCTTGGGAATACCAGCTATTTGGGATCCAGCGTCGGTCGCTTCGGCAACCGCATTCGGGATGGCAAGTTCATACTCGACGGGAAGGAATACTCTCTCGCAAAAAACAACAAGCCCGGTGGCATCCCCTGCCACTTGCATGGGGGACTCAAGGGCTTCGACAAGGTGCTCTGGAGTGGCAAGGCGGTCGGCAAAAACAGCGTAGAATTCACCTATCGCTCCCCAGCCGGCGAAGAAGGATACCCGGGAAACATGGATGTGAAGGTCACCTACACGCTGACGGATCGCAACGAGCTTCGCTGGGAAGCCAAGTCCCAATCTGACGCCCCGACCATCGCCAATATTGTCCATCATTCGTATTGGAACCTATCCGGCGATCCCACTCGCAGCATCAATGATCACCAACTCCAAATCCCAGCCAAAAACTATCTTCCCACCACCGCAGGCCTGATCCCCACTGGGAAGATCGCACCGGTTGCAGGAACACCGATGGACTTCACCACTTCGACAAGGATCGGAGACCGCGTTGATGCCGATTTCGAAGCCCTCAAATTCGGTGGCGGCTATGACCATTGCTGGGTGCTCGACAAGGGCCATGATCTGCATCTGTCGGCTCGCCTCAAGGACCCTTCATCCGGTCGTGTGATGGAGATTTTCTCGAATCAACCGGGGATTCAGTTCTATGGCGGCAACTTTCTTGACGGCACCATCGTCGGCAAAAACGGCGTGAAATACGGCCACCGCAC
>CAIWSO010000112.1 GCA_903915315.1 uncultured Spartobacteria bacterium
CGAGTGAAGCCCCGCATGCTCCGGCGAAACAAGAAAGACATCCTCACCGAACTCCCTGATAAAATCGAACAACTCGTCGAAGTCGAGTTGACCCCTGACCAAAAAGCCATCTACACCCAACTCCAGATCGCCGCGAGAGCAGAGGTTGATGCCCTCAAAGACTCCGGCGGCTCTGCCCGAATGCGCGTACTCACCGCCCTCCTGCGCCTTCGCCAAGCCAGTTGTGACCTTCGCCTGCTGGGAGGCAAATCCCCCAACCCGTCTGCCAAGTTGGAGGCCCTCTTGGAACTCGTTCGTGAGGCATCGGATGGGGGTCACCGCACCCTCGTATTTAGTCAATTCACCGGCATGCTCGATCTCATCGCTCCCGCCCTCGACGACGCCGGCATTACTTGGTGCCGCCTCGACGGCTCCACACGCGACCGATCCGCCGTCGTCGAGCGCTTCCAGTCAGATTCCAGCATCGCCGTTTTTCTAATCAGTCTCAAAGCAGGCGGCACCGGACTCAACCTTACCGCCGCCGACACCGTCATCCACTTTGATCCTTGGTGGAATCCCGCTGTTGAGGCGCAAGCAACCGACCGCGCGCACCGCATCGGACAAAAAAATGTCGTCACCTCGATCAAGCTCATCGCCCGAGACACCGTCGAGCAGCGGGTCTTAGAAATGCAGGCCAAAAAACAATCACTCATTACCGACCTACTCAATCCTGACCAATCGACCCTGCCACTCAACGAAGCCGACCTACTCGAACTGATCGGATAAGGCTGGCAAAGGCCTTGCTGGGATGACTATGAATCAGAGCATGTCAAAAGCTGCGATAATTATACCGGCTCGCTGGGCTTCGACCCGCATGCCCGGAAAACCGCTTCACCTCCTTGCCGGCAAACCGCTTGTTCGCCACGTCTGGGAAAGATGTAGCAAAGTTCCTGATGTTGACCGGATCATTATCGCCACCGATGACATGCGAATCGCGGAAGCCGCGTTCGAGTTCGGCGCGGAGGTCACCCTGACATCCGACAAACACCCGTGCGGCACGGATCGCATTGCAGAGGTTGCCAAAAAACTCAGCGGATTCGGAATCATCGTCAATGTTCAAGGGGATGAACCCTTCATCGATCCAAAACTTCCGCAAAAATTAATCCAAGTTCTCCGCGAGGATAAGGCCCTCGCGATGTCCACGGCCGCTTGCCCGATGGAACCAACCGAGTTGGGAAACCCAAACTGCGTGAAGGTCGTTACCGATATCGCTGGCAACGCGCTTTATTTTTCTCGCGCTGGGATTCCACACGATCGTGATGGGGACGTCCGCCCCGGTCTCCTGCGCCACCTTGGCATCTATGCTTATCGCCGCCGGTTTCTCCTCGATTTTGTGAAGTGGAAACAAACCCCTCTCGAAAATGCGGAGAAGCTCGAGCAACTTCGCGCCCTCGAGCATGGAGCCAAGATCCACGTCGTTAAAACACGGGCCGCTGGTCCCGGCGTGGACACTCCCGAGGATGCCGCCGCTGCAGAAAAAATCCTCTCGAAGGGGAAAAAAACTAAGAAGCGGGCGTAGCGGCAACGCTACTCGTATCGCGGTACAGAGCAGCGTAAACCCCATCTTTGGCTACCAAATCCGGACCGGAACCATCCTCCACGATCCGGCCGTCCTTCATCACAATGATGCGGTCAAAATGATGAACCGTGCTGAGGCGGTGCGTAATGATAAGCGTCGTTTTTCCCCGCATCAGTTCCATGATCGTGCCCATGATCGCGTGCTCTGTACTCGGATCCAACGCACTCGTGGGCTCATCGAGAAGGAGGATGGGAGCATTTTTAAGAAAAGCACGAGCGATTCCGATGCGCTGACGCTGCCCCACACTCAAATGACTTCCGCGCTCGCCCACGGGGCTGCTGAATCCTTCCGGCATTTTGCTGATAAAATCAAGAGCCTGAGCCTTGCGGGCCGCCTCAACGATCTCCTCTTCTGTCGCCCCGGGTTTGCCATAGGCGATATTCTCGCGAATCGTGGTCGAGAAAAGGAGCGTGTCTTGAAGGACCATCCCGATATGGCTGCGGAGGCTTTTTTTGCTGATGCGACGGATGTCCGTGCCATCCAGCGAGACGGAACCCGCCGTGGGATCGTAGAAGCGCGGAACCAAGCTCAGCAGGGTGCTTTTTCCCGTTCCTGTTCCCCCAACAAACGCGACAGTTTGCCCAGGTTGTACGGCAAAGTTGATATCTTGGATGATCACACGTTCGCCGGAATACCCGAAATCCACATGGGCAAACTCGATGCGACCTGTGGCATCATTGATATCCACCGCATCAGGATCATCTGGGACATCATCATTCCGATCCAGCACTTCAAAACATCTTGCGGCTCCCGCAGCTGCCCCCTCCAGAGCCCATGCTGTGTAGGTTAATTGCTCCAAGGGCTGGTAAAGCATCACGATGTAAGCGGAAAAAACCAACAAGTCACCGAGGCTGAAATGGGCATCGGGTTTAATGACCTGAAGAGACCCGATGTAATACATAAGCGCTGTTCCAGCAGCCATGAGGGTCCCGACCACAAGCGAACTGGCAACGGATGTCATGTTGAGCTTCATGTTGGCCTCAAGACTCTGCGCCGCCCGACGACGAAACTGGTCGACCTCAAAAGCCTCACGCCCGAAGGCATGGACCATACGGATCTGGCTCAACCCCTCTTGGGCGATCGTGAGAAGGTCGCTTTCGCGTTCGTGAATGCTTGTGGATTGCTTGCGGACACGCTCCGCGTAGTAACGGATCGCCCACACGACTGGCGGCAGGATGACGAGCGAGGCCAGTGTGAGCGGTAAGTTCATCTGTACCATCACCACAAATGTGGCGAGCAACATCACCACTGAGGAGAGTACGGTCGCGAACCCCTTATTGTAGATCGTCTGGATGCTTTGCGAGTCGTAGGCCACGCGAAAGCTGGAATCGGCACTGCGCCGAGCGTCGTGGAATTTCAACGGCAGCGCCTGCAGCGCCGTATAAAGATCGGTGCGCAGCTTGAGCAAGGCTTGAAGGCCAGCATGAACAAAAAGATAGTTCGACCCCAGATTCACCAACC
>CAIWSO010000113.1 GCA_903915315.1 uncultured Spartobacteria bacterium
CCGTTGAGCAGACCCATGAGACGGATATTGAGCCGCATGTCGCCGTTGAGAATGTGGCTGAACTCATGGCCGATCACGCCTTGGAGTTCGTCGCGCGTGAGTTGGCGAAGGCAACCGCGTGTGACGCCGACCACCGCATCGCTCGTCCCAAAGCCGGCTGCGAAGGCGTTGATGGCGTCTTCCTCCAGCACATAGACCTCCGGTACGGGAACGCCCGAGGCCAGCGCCATTTCCTCCACGACGTTGAGTAGGCGTCTCTCTTCGCTGTCAGCGGATCCCGGTTCGACTAGGGTGCCGCCGAGCATTTTGGCGACAACTTTGCCACCTTGGGATAGCTCGGCGATTTTCACGAGGCTCCCGATCAAAACGGCGAGTAACACGCCGGCGGCGGTGATGCCAAGCAAGGGCAAGTCGTCCCAGCGCTGGCCCAGCGCTATGCAAAAAGCCGTGTGAAGCGCGAGGATGATGCCGACAACCGCGAGAAAAAAATAAATTACCAGCCAGCGCGTGCGCTTGCGGGCCAGTTCTTGCTTGTCAAAAAAATCCATCGCCTGCGGTTGGCAGCGCCAGCTTTTGGCAACGGATCAGCGAGACCAGTCGAGAGCGCCTTTTTTGATCGCGCAGACGTAGCCGAAGAGGAGGATGAGCACAAAGCTCAGCATACTCCAGAGGATCGTGGTTCCGAACTGGGTCACAAAATCCGAAAAAATCACCGCCCAAGGATACATGAAGACAACCTCGATATCGAATAGGATGAAGAGCATCGCCACGAGGTAAAATTTCACGCTGAATCGCGGTTGGCCGGCTGTTTCGGGCACCATGCCGCACTCGTAAACCATGTCCTTGTCCGCGTTCCGTTTGCCTGCACGGCCGAGAAGCACGTTGGTGAAGAGAGCCATCGTGGCGAATCCCACTCCGACAATGATGTGGAGCAGCACAGGCATGTAATCTTGAAGCATGTTGCAATCGTTTAGCGATTTCGTCCTTCGCCTGCAACCGCTAAAACACGATTGACACCTGCGTGCCGAAAGCGTGGATATCGGGGCGCTTTGCACTTCCACCGCACCCATCGATCAGCCCATGCAGACCATTGAGATCATCGCACCTATTCTTCTGCTGGTTCTGCTCGGGGTTCTCTTGGCGAGATTCCGCTTTTTAGGGCCGGAATTTTTGGGGGAGTTGAATGGCTTCATTTTCTGGATCGCCCTTCCGGCCTCGCTCTTTCGCACGGCCGCGATTTCGGGAGATTCCGGCCCGGAGACCGCAGGCATCTTGAGTGCGCTCCTTTGCGGCACATTACTTATCGCTATCTTGGGCTGGTTGACCTCGGTCGGCCTCAAGCTCCCCAAGGCCTGCCATGGCACGGTATCGCAATCCGGTTTTCGCGGCAATCTGGCCTACATCGGCCTGCCAGTGCTCTCCTACGCGTTACGCGGAACGCCAGGAGGTGAGGCCCATTATGCCACAGCGGCATTCGCGATGGGTTGCCTGATATCGATCTATAATGTTCTCGCCATCATTGTCCTTCAGGCCTCCCGCCACGAGGGAAGTTGGCGGGCCTTGGGTCCCGGTGTGCGCTCGATTTTGACGAACCCCCTGCTCATCGCCTGCTTGGCCGGGTTGGCTCTAAATGCGGCGGATTTCGCCCTTCCTCGTGCTCTGGATGACTCGCTCGAGGCTCTTGGTGGTGCTGCCGTTCCCATGTCCTTGGTCTGTATCGGAGGCTCGATCGCCTTTATCCGAATCGGAAAAAACATCGCTCCTATGGTGGCCTCGGTCCTCCTGAAAATCGCCATCCTTCCCGTATTGGTCTATGCGCTGGGTCGCTTCCTGCTTCTGGATCCGGTATCAATGCGGATTGCGTTGGTTTTTGCAGCCACCCCGACCGCGTCGGCCGCCTTCGTGATGGCGAGGCAGATGGAAGGCGATGAATCGGTCGCGAGTGGCGCCATCGTTCTCAGCACGATCTTTTCCGCCATATCCCTTTTTCTCGTTCTGTGGTTCACACAATGAGCGACTCTATCTTCGTGAAACACCTCGTTCTTCTTCCAAGCTTCAACAGCGGCCGCCGCCTTGCGGAAACGCTGCGCCAGACTTGCTCGATCTGGCGGGACGTTTGGGTTGTCGTTGATGGAAGCACGGACGGCAGTGATGTCGAGGCGGAGGCTCTCGGGCTTCAGGGATTGCGCGTTCTCCGCCTTGCCAAGAACTCCGGCAAGGGGGGCGCTGTCCTCCACGCCCTTCGCCTCGCCCACAAGGAGGGCTTCACTCACGCGCTTGTGATGGATGCCGACGGTCAACACCCGGCGGAGATGATTATTCCCTTCATCGAAGTTTCCGAAAAAACCCCCGAGGCCTTTGTTTGTGGCGTTCCGCAGTTCGGACCGGACGCCCCCGCCGAGCGCGTGAAAGGCCGCCGGGTGGGAAACTTTTTCTCCCATTTGGAAACGCTCTGGTGCGGTGCCCAAGATTCCCTCTTTGGATTTCGCCTCTATCCCATCGCCCCAGCCCTACGAATACTCTCCAGCGGCCGGGCCGGACGGAGATTCGACTTCGATACGGTGCTGGCCGTTCGGCTCACTTGGGCTGGCCTGCGCTGCATTAATATCCCCGCCGCCGTGCGCTATCCGCCCACCAGCGAAGGTGGAGTGACACATTTTCGCTACCTTCGCGATAATCTCCTTCTCATCAGAGCCCATACCCGACTCCTACTCGAGTGGCCATTCCATCTTCCGAAGCTACTCCAGATGCGCCACACGAACCCCATCCGATAAACTGTCCATAGCTTCTGCCCGCTTCTTGTTTTTACGAGACTAGGGTTTAACAGAAAAACGGAAAATGGTTTTTGTGGAGTAGGTCTCCGAGGGGCGCAAGATGGTGCTGGGAAAGGTGGGTTGGTTCGGGCTGTCGGGGAAATGCTGTGTCTCCAGACAGAACCCCCCGCGACTCAGATAGGGCTTGCCGGCTTTGCCGATGAGGCGGCCATCTAGGAAGTTCCCAGTGTAAAACTGAACGCCCGGTTCCTCCGTGAAAACTTCCAGGAATCGTCCGCTTTGGGGCTCATAAACGGTCGCGGCGAGTGTCATTTTGTCCGCCTGCCCTTTTTTATTGAGCACGAAGTTGTGGTCATACCCACGCCCAAACTGGAGCTGCTCGTTTTCTTCGTTGATGTCCACCCCGATCGATTTTTCAACGGTGAAATCAAATGGGGTATCCTTCACCGAAGCGATTTCACCGGTGGGAATGAGGTGTTGATTCACAGGCGTGTAGTGATCTGCGTTGATGTGAACGAGATGGTCGAGAATGTCTCCGCTGCCCTCACCGGCAAGGTTGAAGTAGGTGTGGTTCGTCAGGTTCACGGGTGTCGCCTTATCCGTGGTGGCGTGGTATTCCATGACGATCTCATTGGCCTCGGTGAGCTTGTAGGTCACCTTGCAAGCCAAGTTTCCAGGATACCCTTCTTCGCAGTCCTTGGAGAGATAGGTTAATTCCAGGCCGGAGAAATTTTTTCCCTGAATGGATTTCGCGTCCCAGACGACCTTGTCGAATCCGACGACTCCGCCGTGGAGGTGGTTGGGAGCATTGTTTTTGGCCAACGAATACGTCTCACCGTCCAAGGTAAAGCTTCCGTTGGCCAGTCGGTTGCCAAAGCGACCCACGACAGCGCCGAGGTAGGGCTTGTCAACCGCATGGATGTAGTCCGCGGCGCTATGATGACCCAAGGCGACATCGGCCAATTTCGCGTTTCGGTCAGCGACACGAATGGATGTCAGGATGGCACCGTAGTTAGTGACTTTTATTTCGGTGCCCGCTTGGTTTGTCAGCGTGAATAATTGAATTCTGTCGAAGTCGTCCGTTTTCACTCCAATCAGCATGGGGATTGCTTCTGGAGGGAGCGATCCTAAAATGACGAGTTTTTTGTTTTTCGACCTTCAGTACCGAGGGCGAAGGGCAAACCCGTCGCAAGCAGCATGGGAACTCAACACCGGTGGTTTCTCTACTTTGGGGAAATATTGCGGAAAATAGTTATAGGAAAATGGGGAATTTAATACGCCAAGGTCATATAGAAAAATGCGTTATGCATTATTTCCACCTCGCGAATGTCCTCTAGTGGGCGGCTTGGAGAGCAGGGTTATTTTTCGATGATTTGAAAATCATCAATGGAAAAGTCGCCCACGCCTGGTTCCAATGTGACAGCAATCACGATTCCCCCGCGAATAGCGTCCGTGTTCATCAAGGCTTCGGGGATCTTGCCGCCGTAAATAGCCTCTTTCGTGGTGATTTTCTTCCACTTGTCAGTAACAGTAAAAACTTCATGCAAGCCCAAGTCTACGGCCTCTCTTCCTACCACATCGGTAGCCGTTGCTGAACCTCTCTTTGTTTGAACTACAGTTTCAGTAACTGTCCCACCGCCAGCAAAGCGTGCATATACGGTTATTTTTGCATTTTTCACGCGATTTCCGCGGGCACTGAATGAGAAGGCATACTTTTTACCTGCTTTAAACGGGGCTGGGCCAGAAAAAACGAATGTGCCAGGCGTAAAAGACTGACCTTCAGTATCCTTGACTTTAGGGGCCCTATAGGCGGGCGGATCCATCACTGCATTTTTTTTATTTGTGAATCCCAAATGTAGGAATGAGGATCCCTCGACGGGTTGGATGCTAGGGATCGCGTCAGCTTTGACCACCCCACCGAAGGCTCCGAAGTTTCCAGAGGCTTCGCCTAATTGCAAGTTCCAACCGACAGGTTTGGCAATATCGACA
>CAIWSO010000114.1 GCA_903915315.1 uncultured Spartobacteria bacterium
AGGCACGCCAGGCGAAGGTGTCGCTTGTGAAAAGGACTTGGTCGCCTTTGCGGGTGGAGCGCACTTTGGACTTCGGCCATTTCATTTCGCGGAAGAGTGGCAGGATGAGGCAATCGCGGGCGATCTCGCCGCCTTCGTTGCCAAGGATAGTGAAGGCCACATGCGTCGTGATGACGAGATTGTCCCAGTGGGCGGCGGGAAACTCGGCGATCACCGTGCTGGCATTGGCGGGGAGCGTCACGGCATTGTTTTCATCAAGCGGGTATTTGCCGGTTAGCGAGAAGAGGCCGCAGCGCAGCGTGGCGGTGGTTTCCTCTCCTTCGTTGATGCCATAAACCTTCACGCTTTTTTCCTCGCGGGTCGTTACAAATCGGTGCTTGCCGATGGAGGCGATGATTTTTATCTGCGTTTGATATGTGACTATGTGCATCTGAATCCGGTTCGTGCGGGAATGCTGGGGGAGGGGCATGGGCAGGGGCTTGAGGATTATGTTTGGAGCAGTTTTCCTGAATACCTCAAGCCGCCGGTGCGGAGAGTCGGGTGGTTGCGGTTGGAGCGCTTGTTTGGTGAACTTGGGATCAGGCGGGATAACGGTTGGGGGCGGATTGAATTTCGGGAGATTATGGTGGAACGGTGAAAGCAGGAGGGACACGCGGAGGAGGCGCTCTGGAAGAGGAATCGGCGGGGATGGGAATTTGGCGCCGATGATTTTTTGGAGCCTTTGAACGCCGGAGTTCCGCAGACGCTGTGGATGGCATTGAGGGCGACAAGTGTAAAAAGTTTTAATACGCGGGACTGCCCCCCTCCGCTTGCACCGAGATGCTCACCCGTCTCGTGCCAACGCCTCACCAGATTCGAGTTTACGATCTTCCCAGCCTTCTTGCCGGCAAGCTCCATGCCGTGCTTTGCAGGAATTGGAAGAACCGAGCCAAGGGCCGTGATTTCTACGATCTCATCTGGCATTTCGGTCGCCGTGTTCCGCTGAACCTAGGTCACATCGAAGCCCGTATGAGGCAGTCGAGAGATTGGTCGCATGAAACTCCTCTCGATGTGGCGGGACTCCGGAAGTGCTTGGAGGAACGATTTGCCGCCATCGACTTCGAGAGGGCGAAAGAGGATGTGGCTCCCTTTCTCAAAGATTCCCGCGAACACAGCCTGTGGTCCTTTGGATTTTTCATGGAGTTAATTCCACAAACCCCAACAAGCCAGGGACGAAACTAAAACAACTCTGACATTCAGCCTACGCCGTCATTCCCGAATTGGCGAACGCGGCTTCAGACGATCTTCAAATCTTCTCCCAGATTTCCTCGATGGCTTGTTTGGCCATTATCGTGTCTTTCCAGGGGTCTGGAAAGGAGGGAATCCAATAACCGGATGTCATGGCGCCAAGTTCCGGGCATGCCCAGAGTGTGTCGCTCGAGGATTTTCCTTCGCGCCAGCAGGTGAGAGCGTCCTTGGCGAATTCGAGCCACGATGCCGCCCATCCGGAGATTTTTCCGTGGCTGTTCGTGATGGGGATTTCGCAATGATGGCCGTTGAACGGGCGAAGGTGAATCTGACTCGTGGCGCGGAGAAGATCAGGGCGATCAAGCAGGCGGTTTGCGTAAGGCGGGTAGAGGTGCTTGACGACGGTGAAATGCGAGAAATCGAAATTCAAGCGTAGGACTTCCCCTGTTTTTTGCGCGTAAAGCTCGGCGATCTTCCATGTCTTCTCGGGTGTCTCCGTGCAGGTGTCGCGGTGGGTTTAGAGATCCAGCGTCAGTCCCAAGTCGGCAGCCTCTTTGCTCATGGCGATCCACAAGTCCACCGCCTCCTCGGGTTGCGTGGCGTGGTTGCCAAGTTGCACATTGATGCGGACTGTGTTCATGGGGGCAAAATCCCAGAGAATTTGGGAATAGTTCCCTGCATTCGCTTGGCAGCCTCCGAGAAAGGCGAGGTCGTATTTTTCAGCCAAATCCTTCAACTCGGGAAGGGCGGCCCACTGGAAGCCGTCGAAGCCTGCGTCTTTGATCGCCGCGACTTTCTTTTCCATCGGCCACTCGCCGGACGCCCAGCCATTGGGATAATCCATCAGTGTCCAGATGCTGGCGAAATGTTTGAGAGTGGGTTTGCTCATGGGATGTTTTGCAGAGTTGAATTTCCGCAGCAAATCAATGCGTGCCGCCTTCCCAATGGACGCCCTCCTGCCAGGAATTGCCGCAGGCGCCGCCTCCGGAGTTGGCTTCGATCATCAAATCCTGGCCTTCGGGCGTTAGCAGAGGGAGATAGAACTTGCTGATGCGCTGCGTGGATTTCGGGACATAGTGGCAGATGAAGGAACGGCGGAAGCGGTCCTTGGAGCGGTTTGGGCCGGATCCGTGGATGGAGTTGCCGTTGAAGAAGAGGGTGTCGCCCGCCTTCATCTTGCAGGGAACGGCCTTTTTGCCTTTCGGAGTCGGGACGAAGTGTTGGGTAAAAGATTCATTGGCGTCGGCCGTCTCGGGGCAGGCGATCTCCTCCTCGGCGGTGTCGGCGACGAGATACATGCCGCCATTTTCGGGGTCCGCGTCGTCGATCGCAGTCCACGCGGCCACGCAGGTTTGCGGCTCCACCAAGAGGTAGAAATTGTCCTGGTGCATCGCCTGGCCGCGTGAGCCCGGCGGTTTGTAGTAAAACATGCTCTGGGCCGCGAGAACATCGTCCTGCATGAGTTCCCGCAGGCAGGTGAGAACGCCCGGATGGACGAGATTTTTCCGCGATACGGGATCAAACCGGTGAGGGTGCATGACCCGAGGAAATTCCTTCAAGGGATCGCCGACGGATTCTTCTTTGGAGACTTGGTCGAAGTGACCGGGGAGCGGGCCGTTTTCCGCGATGCGGGCGAAGGAGGATTTGATTTCCTCGACTGCTGCATCGGAAAAGAGACCGCGGGCGACAGCATAGCCGTGCTGCTTGAACGAGGCTTTCATTTCATCCAGATCGACTGACGCGGGAAGTGAGGGTGAGTATGCGGTGCTCATAGAAAGTTCAGGCTCGCCGTTATTTAAAAAATGAAAATGGACGAACTTCCTAAAAAGATGGACTATCTTACCGTTGATGAAAGAGAAGACACAGGGATTCCCAGGCCAGATCATTCATTTCTTGCCCGCCAATCTGCTCAGCCAAGTGGGCCGCCATCCGCTTGGTATTGGTATGCATGTCAAATGCCTTGGATGGTATCCCAAAGCGCGTTGGCATAGGATTGAGAGGTCTCACGGGCTTGATGAATGCATTTTGATTTTTTGCACCAGAGGAAAAGGTTGGGCCGAAATGGATGGACGCCTATTCACCATCGCGGCCGGCGAAGTGCTTTTCATTCCGGCGAACAAGCCGCATGCCTACGGAGCGGATAATGACGACCCTTGGTCGATCCATTGGGCCCACTTCGCGGGAACGGCAGCGGCCTCCTACGCCAGTCTGCTGCCAGCCCACGAATATGTGCTCTCGATTCCGTCCGCTGATGCCAAAGAAATCGCGCGCATGTTTCGTGAATCATGCCGATTGGCATCCACCGGCCTCACCGAGCGCACTGTGCTGCTTGTTTCCCACACCCTAAGGTATGTGCTGGGGATTTTGTTTTTTCAGACTGGCAGAAGCGTCGGAGGTGGTTCGCGCGCCATCGCGCATGATCTGACCAAGAGCATCGAATTCATGCGCGCCAGTGTCGCGCGCTCATTGACCCTACAGGACCTCTCGCGGCACGCCGGACTCTCACCAACACGTTACTCCGCCCTCTTTCGCGAACAGACAGGATCCTCTCCTGTCGATCATCACATCCGCCTGCGGATGCAGGCCGCATGCCATTATCTGGACACCACGGCGCTGAGCGTGAAGGAAGTCTCGGCCAAACTCGGCTACGACGACCCATATTACTTTTCTCGCATCTTCCATAAAATCCTCGGCTGCTCCCCGCTGGCCTACAGGCGCTCGGTGAAGGGGTGAACTCAAAGGCAAAGTCGCGGAGCTAGCCCGATTAAGAATGAGTTGGCTGTCATCCTGAGATTACAATTAAACAGATCCGTATATTGGGGCGCTTTTCTCCGGAGGAGCATTGAAATTCCTGCAATTTGCCGGAAAGTTGCATTCATGTCAGCCACCGCAAAACCGAACGCCTGGAGGCTCGTGTTCCTATCTTCTTAAAACGAATCATTCAGCGCGCCGCCGACCTGCAGGGGCGTTCCATTACGGACTTCGTCATTGCGGCCCTCGACAAGTCAGCCCGCGAAACTGTGCGTGATCATGAGATGATGAGACTCAACGCCGAGGATAGCCTGATTTTTGCGAAAGCTTTGACAAATAATCGATCAACCAAAGATGGGCTTGATATGGCGTTCCAAGAGATTGAAGGTAACATGGCTACCGACGATATCGGAATATTGTTTAAGACATGCAGTATAACGCGTTCCAAGCTCTGCTGCGACCTTGAAGCCCACATGGATGAGTTGGCGGAAGTCTGGGTTATAGTCCGGGCATGCTGGATCATGTCGCAGGGCCGCGACGAACTGCCAGGAAGCCCAATTAGCAACAGTTTCGAGCGATGGAAGTTTCATGGGGTTAATGTCGATGACCGTGGCGTAGGGGGCTGTCAACTCGTCGAAACGGAGGCGCGCTCCAGCGTAAATCTCCTTGGCAACGGCCAGCCCATCTTCTCCCGCCTCGGCCAGTCCAATGACCTCCTCAAGCCAAGTGGTTCCAGCCGTTTTGACATGGAGTCCGCATCCGTGCTTTTTGATAAGTCGGTTGATGATGTTGTAGATCAGAAACTTATCGCTGCCTGAATGAACGCTCAGTTTGAGGGACTCGGGCAACCCGAACTCCTGAACTGCAAAAGCGAGAACAGAAAT
>CAIWSO010000115.1 GCA_903915315.1 uncultured Spartobacteria bacterium
CGGTGGATGCTTTGAATTCTCCCGATCCTGTTCGGCGGGAGTTTTTGGGGCATGAACGCTTGCTGAAGACGCTCTATGGTGCGGTGAAGCCCGATCCAGCGGCGATCGAATTTGCGCCCCGCATAGCCCTCATGGCCGAGTTGGCTTTAAGGATCAAACAAAAGATCAGCCCGGAACCGACCAATATAACGGGCATTTTGAATGAAATTTCAGCGGTTCTGGATGCGTCGATTTCTGGAGTTGAAATGTCCTCAATGCCGTCAGCATCCATCGACCTCTCTAAGATAGACTTTGAGGCGCTTGCTCAACGATTCAAGCAAACCAACCACAAAAACACCGAACTCGAGGCCTTGAAGGCAGCAATACGCTCCCGATTGGAGCGCCTCATTCGCATCAATAAGACTCGGGCGAATTTTGCCGAAAAATTTGAGGAATTGATCGAGAGTTACAATGCCGGAAGTCGAAATATCGAGGAATTGTTCGAGGAGTTGCTGAAACTCAGCCGAAGCCTCTCCGAGGAGCAAACTCGCCATGTTCGGGAAAATATGACCGAGGAGGAATTGGTCATTTTCGATATCCTTACCCGCCCCGCCCCGACATTGAGTTCGGAGGAAAGAGGCGAGGTCAAGAAAGTCGCGCGTGAGCTGCTGGAGCGGGTGAAAAATTTACTGGTTATTGATTGGCGACGCCGACAGAACTCCCGTGCCCGAGTGGAAGATGCCATCAAGGATGTCCTGGATACCGGTCTCCCCCGCGCCTACGACAAAGCTCTCTACGAGGAAAAATGCTCGGCTCTTTTTGAGCATGTTTACGAAAGTTACTCGGCTGCCTGAGTGGCTTTCAGTGAAATAAAAAATGGGGTGATCGACGGGACTCGAACCCGCAACAACCAGGACCACAACCTGGAGCTCTGCCATTGAGCTACGACCACCATTTATTTCCCAGCTACGAGGAGCTGAGGACGCCTTTATTTCGATGCTTTGGGTTTATTTGTCAACGTCGTTTTTGCGATCAGGGTGCGGAGTTCGGCGGTTGACCACTGGCCGTGGACATTCGGACGGTGCAGCCAACCGTAGTTGAGCGCCGACCCGCAATTCGCGAATAGGAGTCGAGAGCTCATTCCCAGCGGGCCCATGCCCATGATCGCGAGAGGCAAGGGGGTGGCGTTCCAAAGATCCAGAAGACGCGACACATCCTTCGGTGTGGTGGTGCGAGTGGCGATTTTGACCACGTTGGCTCCAGCGTCATTCGCTCGACGGATGACATCTCGCAGGCGTGATGTTTCTGGAGTTTTTTCGAAGTCATGAAAGGAAGCGATGATGCCGATGCCGTTCTTCTGAGCGCAAGCGGCGACGTCCGACAGACCCGCCAGCGAGCGCACTTCGATATCCACGAGCGAGGCTGATGGAAGCAGGCTGAAAAGAAGTTCCCGTCTGCGAGCCTGCGGAAGGGCATTTTTACCACCCTCGAGTGGATGGCGGGCGGTGATGATCCAGGGGATTGGCGATTTAGGGATTTTTTCTCCGAGAAAATCGGCTCGCCATTCCAAGTAATCCACCCCGCTTTTAGGAAGACGTTTCGCCGCACTTGCGGCCTCGGGTGAATCGACGATTCCGACGATCGCGCAAGCGTTGCGGTCCTTGAGGTTCACTTTTTTCCCCTTCATTTCCCTATCTCACTACACAACTCCGGTGGTAAAAGAAAGGAGCGAAAGCGGGTGGTGCAATTTCCGCTTCAATCACTCAATCGCTCTTGCCAAGGGGTTCAGCTTTTATATCCTGCTGACCTCTTATATGAAATTTGCGACCTTATTATTCCTTGCACAAGCAGCGCCCGCCGAGCAACCGAACCCACTCATCTCGATGGCGCCCTTGGTTTTTATTTTTGTTATCTTTTACTTTCTCCTCATCCGTCCTCAGCAAAAGAAGGCGAAGGAACATTCCAAACTCGTGGAATCCATCAAAACCGGCGATCAAGTCGTCACGAATGCCGGAATCCACGGTGTCGTCGCCAACGTGAAGGACAAAACGCTCATTATTAAAATCGCTGACAACGTGAAGGTCGAGTTTGACCGCGCTGCCGTGGCTGCTGTGCTCAAACCTGCGGACGCTCCCGCTGCCTAATTTTCCCATAAATCCTGGCGACTGCTCAGTCGCCTTAAATAACACTACAAGATGACGCCTGCTCTCACATTGACTTTTGGACTGCTTTTGCTGGTTCTTTTCGGTTGGTATTTCGCCAGTGATCTGTCTTCTCGTAAACGGTGGCTGGGTTTGATTCTGACGTTGTTATTGACGGCATTCTGTGTGGAGCAAATCGTCCCGCCGACCAAGAAAATCCGCCTCGGTCTAGACCTGCAGGGTGGCACGTCTTTCCTTGTTCGTCTTGTTCCGCAGACCGATACTGGCATCACCCCCGACCTGCTCGAGCAGGCGGTGGAAGTCATTCGTAAGCGTATCGACCAATATGGGGTGAGTGAACCCGTCATTACGCCTCAAGGGAAAGATCGTATCTTGGTGCAGATCGCCGGATTGGACACGAAACAAATCGAGGAGGCCAAATCCCAACTTCAGCGTGTGGCCAAGCTGGAGTTTTCCATTGTCGATGACGGTGGGCAATCCCATGTCCAGCGAATCCAGACTGGTGAGGAAGTCATGGACCCTTCCTATGTCCTCAAGTCCTATAAGCTCTCAAAAGAGTCCAAGGAGGAATCGCAGATTCTCGTCAAGCGTCGTGCGGCGATGACGGGTGAATATGTAACAAAGGCCTTCGCCTACTTTGATCAGCAAGGGTATGGGGTTTCGCTCACCCTTAATTCCGAAGGGGCCAAGATTTTTGATGAGGTGGCGCGGCAAAATAAAGGCCGCCAGATGGCGATCCTTCTTGATGGCGAGGTGATCTCAGCGCCCGTTCTTCAGACAGATCATTTTGGTGGACGTGCTCAAATCACTGGAAACTTCAGTGACAAGGAAGCCCGTGATTTGGCCAGCGCCTTGGAGAATCCGCTTCGTGTTCCTGTTCAAATCGAGGAAACACGGAGTGTGTCACCTACGCTTGGCTCGGATTCGATCCGGAGCGGCGTGCTCGCTGGTGTTTCCGGTCTGGCGCTCGTGATGGCTTTTACGTTTCTTTACTATCGATTTGCCGGTTTGGTCGCGATCGTTGGACTCTTGATCAACATCGCACTCCTACTTGGGGCGATGGCGATGTTCAACTTCACCCTCACTTTGCCAGGTATCGCAGGCATTATTTTGACCATCGGCATGGCGGTCGATGCAAACGTGCTTATTTTTGAGAGGTTGCGTGAAGAAATGGCGGCGGGAAAATCTCTGCCCACCGCTCTCGCTGGCGCTTACGACAAAGCATTCAGTGCCATTTTCGACGCGAACGCTACGACGCTCATTACCGCATTGATCCTTTTCTGGCAGGCGAGCGGATCGGTGAAGGGGTTTGCGGTGACACTCACGCTCGGCATCATCGCCTCAATGTTCTCCGCGCTTCTCTTTACAAGAACCGCCTTCCGCTGGTTGGTGGAAAAGGGTGGCCTGAAATCGCTTCGCATGCTCGACCTTGTCACCGACAAAAAATTCGACTTCCTTGGAAAGCGCAAGTGGGCGCTGATTTTTTCAATTCTAATGATCGGGGGATCGATTGCGATCTTTGCGGTTCGTGGAGAGAAAAATTTCGGCATCGACTTTCGTGGCGGTGATCTTTTGATCGTCGATTCCGCCAAGCCGATCACTGTCCCAGAGGCTCGATCCGCTATCAATGATTCGGGTGTCGTGATCCAGTTTGAACGCGAGGGCACGAAAGAAGTCCTCACGTTCCGAAGTGCGCAAGGAACTTCCGATGTCTTGCTCAAGCAACTGCAGACTTCATTTCCAGACCGCGGATTGGTTTCCATCGGTCAAGATACCGTAGGACCTCAGATCGGTATGGAGTTTGCCAAGTCGTCGCTCATTGCTCTGGGCTTGGGAATGGTTGGCATCTTTTTGTATGTCACGCTTCAGTTTGAGTTTTCCTTCGCGCTCGGGGCCGTGGTGGCCTTGCTTCACGATATCATTATCACCATCGGCGTTTTCGCTCTTATTGGAGGTGAGTTGTCCTTGGTCATGGTGGGTGCCATTCTGACGATTGCAGGTTACTCGATCAACGACACGATTGTCGTATTTGATCGCATTCGTGAAGGCCTCAAGAATGGAGAGAGGGGTTCGATCCAGACCATTATGAATATCAGCATCAATGAGACACTCGGTCGTACTTTGCTGACGGGCGGTACCACGCTTCTCTCGGTGGGTGCGCTTTATTTCTTCGGTGGAACAGTCCTGCGCGATTTCTCGTTTGCCATTCTCGTTGGTATTCTCGTTGGCACCTATTCCTCCGTCTATGTGGCTTCACCGGTCGTTCTTTGGTCCTCCAAGCTTCGCGGAAAGAGCGTTCGACGCGAGGTTCTCGAGACCGAGGCACTCAAAAAAGCTTAAGTGCGCTTTGCGATGGCGCCATTTCCACTCAACAGCGAGGGCATTGAACCTCGATGATGAGAGCGGTTGTATTGTCTCTTCCTGAACTATCCGCTGCGGACTTGACGAGTTGGCGGGCGGGTTCCTCGGTGGGGGCATGGAGGATCTCTTCGAGGTAGGAGTTGTAAGGGCCGTCGGTGACGCCGTCCGTGCAAAGCAAAAAACGGTCGCCGTCATGATGGATGAAATGCTGTTCACCATCGCGCGCGATTTCACCCCGCTTCGCCCAGGAAGAACTGAACCCCGCGTCCAAAAACGCCGCCCAAAGAACCACCGCTTGATGACAAGTCCCCGTAAAGAAATCGGGCCTCTCCCTCACCGAAAAGTGGGCGTCGAAAACCGTCTCAAAACCTCCCGCCCAGCCATGGAGAGTCGGCGCGCCGTTGCCGACTTTTCTTCAGACAGTGAATAAAAACTGGTGGGGTCGTTTCGCCGAATCGACCCACTTGAGCGGCATAGCCGCCCCCGTCTACGCGGAATGCCGCGGAATCTTGGTGCATCTCGGCGATCTGCCCCTACCTTGGCTCCCCTTTCCGATTTTCCACTCCCCACTGAAAACTCTGCCGACTCGCCCCTCTGCTCGCCTAAAGCCTTACGAACTGAAGACTTCTTTCCTCTC
>CAIWSO010000116.1 GCA_903915315.1 uncultured Spartobacteria bacterium
AACGCACCCTCGCCAAGATCAACTGCCGCATACATACGGACGCGATCAAGGAAGCGCTCCTGCCGCCGACACTCACCAAGGCTCAAGCATCGCTCGTCTATGCCAACGAAGCCGACCTGCTCAATGTCGCCCTCTTTGGCCAGACCGCCAAGCAGTGGCGCGATGCTCATCCCGATGCCGAAGGCAACATCCGCGACCATGCGCCGCTTGAGCAACTTGTCGTCCTCACAACTGGATCAGGCAGCGAGGCTGGATTGGGATGGACGTGTGGATGTCTTCAGCGCCACGGTGAGGAATGTGGCCAACCTCTATGAGTATTGGTTGTTTTTCGCTCTCTACAATCAGCTCAAAGCTATCCCAAAAATGCAGCGCCTCGATGAGACTCCCAAGGGAAGGGTGCGTCCGGCTTTTTGTAAGGTGAACGGGAGGTTCTCGATCAATCTCCAACGAGGCAAGGAAAGCGTGGTGATTTTTGAACAGGAGCAGGAGATGGGGGAAACTCTGCGGGTTCACTTTTACTACGAGCGCGTTTACTCGAAGGGCGATGTCCTCTCCGGAGGGGCCTATAGCCGGATGTTTCGACCAGATTTCTCTCTAGTCATTTTTCCCGCTTCTTTTGCGGCGGGGCGAGGTTGTGATGTGGCGGAGGCCGAGGCGACCAGAGCGGGCCAGATCGCCTGCCTGCACTTCGACGCTAAATACCGTGTGGAAAAGCTCGAGGAGTTCTTCGGAGCGAGTGCCGATTCGCTCGAGGCGCTTGGTGAGTTAGATGCCGAGGAGGAGGGCAAGTCTACAAACACCTACAAGCGCGCCGACCTCTATAAGATGCATACCTACAACGATGCGATCCGCCGCACGGTGGGCTCGTATGTTTTGTATCCGGGTAATGCGGAGACTGGGGAGGAATTCCGCAAATACCACGAATTACTGCCGGGGTTGGGGGCATTCGCCATGCCGCCTGGAAAGCCTGAGCGCTTGCGGGACCTAGGGGATTTTATTGCCAGGGCCTTGGAGTCTCAGCGGGATCAATTCAGCCAACTCGCGCGGATCAACTATTGGACGCATGATACGGTCCGCGAGGAGCCCGCAGAATACCATGCGGGAGGAAGTGCCGGATATGTGAAGCCTCCCAAGGATGCCAGCGTGGTGCTGGGATTCCTGCGCCAGGGCGATGATCCCGAAGCGTATCGTGCGGCAGGCGTGTTTTTTTGCCATGCGGTAGAGTGGGAAAACGCGGGCCATCTGCCGCCCGAGGAGCGTAAACCGGGCGTGCCTACGAGCCTAGGATTCGATCCTCTGCGGGCGGACTGGCTGGCTGTGTTTCAGAAAAAAGTAACAGCTCCTTGGCTGGGCAAAGTCGAGAATGTGAGGATCGTGACGGCTGCTGAGCGGGCGGGTGAGTTGAAGCGGGATGTATCGGCAATGAAGGCGGCCTACTACTACCGCATCCAATTCGGAAACTGCCACGACGATCCGCCCCGCGATGTTTCACGGCTTGTGGGGCCTCGTCCGAGCAAGCCGATCGCCTGCACTTTGGCGGAACTGGCTAACTGCAAGCCAATCACCTTAAGTTGTCTGAGTTCAAGTTATTCTTAACACGATTTATGGGGCGATATCCCAATCCTCGGAATTGGAGTCAATCCCACTTCCAGATAGACCTGGAAAACGATGCCGTTTTAAACCCAATTTTTAAGAAATTCTGATATTTCAAAACACATGACTAAATTTCCGGGCTTATTTTTACTTTTCACAAGTTTGG
>CAIWSO010000117.1 GCA_903915315.1 uncultured Spartobacteria bacterium
AAAAAACAAGGCGCCTCCCGGCTGCGCGAGAGCCGTGAGTGTGGGAGCTTGGGCGGTGAGAAACCGCAAATCCGATTGCCGCTCATAGCGCACGGGCACGCCGCTCGCATTCGTTTGCACGACCCAATATGGGTTCAGCGTCGCCTGCGAGAGGCGTGCTGAGATGGTCTCGAGGGCTTGGCGTGCGGACCGGAATTGCTCGGTGCGGGCAGAACTCCGTTTCCAGACATCTTGTATGGTTCCGATGAGGGAGGCGGCAAGCACCACAAGCACGCTTAATACAGCCAAGGAAATCAGCAGCTCGATCAAAGAAAAAGCAGCGCGCTTTTTTTTGATCGCCGCACTCGGCGAAGCTCTCCCGGCCTGATTTTTTGGGAATGCCTTATGGCAGGACATGGAATTGAAAGGTGCGTTCATCTATGCCGCTCGGAATGGTTCTAAGTCCCGTAGTGGCATCGACAGGGAAAGTCTGGCCGGCTGGATTTTTGACCACTTGGACGATCACTTTCTTGAATGAGGCTGTGGGCGCTCCAGGGAGGCTGCAATCTTCGACGCTGCGGTAAACATCGTAAACAGCCCCCGTGTTGTTTGGGAGTATTTTCCCGTCGCCGTCAAAATGGGTCGTATTTGTCGCATCTGTCGCGAAGGACGCCAATCCGACTTGTTGAATCTCCGATTGCACCTCGGACGCGAGTCGGGCGGCGATGGTTGTCTGGCTGGAACGAGTTGCAGCAGCCAGACCAGTGGGAATAATTCCTAAAATCGCAATGGCTGCAAAGGCCATCACCCCCATGGCAATGGTAACCTCGATCAAGGAAAAGCCGCTTTCTCCTTGCGCATCCCCGGCGAGATTCGGGATCCTTATATCACCGCGTCCGAAGAACGCAAAATGCCTGGGCCACCAAAAATCACCAGTCTTGGGGCTCTCTTTCTGTGGGTCGCTTGTATTCACCATGTTTTCTCTTGAGGAACTCCAAATTTCAGCGAACTTGTGTGAAGCTGTCAAACATTTAATGATATGCTGATAATTCTTGGGGGGGGCGAAAATCCAACCGCCTTACATAATTTTTTGTTGACTCATTAAATGATTTTGTAAAAAAATAACGAACAAAGTCAACATATCTCGATTCACTTTGCCTTCACGATAGAACTTAATCATGACACGGCGCTCCTCCGCTTGCTCCCTACCGAAATCCATACGACGGTAAATTTTTTCTCAAATGTTCAATAAAATTACCAAACCAATGAGTTCTGAGTTGCCCTCTGGCGATCATAATGACTGGGTCCCGCCCAAGCGTGCACCCGTTCATGAAGCGGTTGCCGATGATCTCCGGCGTGTGCTTGCGGGCCGCGATCTGAATACGAAGATCGAGCCTGAGCCTGAGCTGGCCAATCGTTACTCGATCTGTGTTCCAACCCTCCGAAACGCGACCCTTATCCTTGAGCGGGAGGGGATCCTTAAACGCCGTCAGGGGAGTGGTACATTCATTGTGGGACGCGGACCTTCCACCGCGACTCCGGAAGGCGGCCTCGCGTTCGATGTCTGTCTTGTTCTGAATAACGAACTCCTGAATTACCCTCACACCTGCTCCTTTCACCTCAGGCAGATCCATGCTATCTACAGCCGTCTTGCCGAGTCCGGGATTTCCGCAAAAATACTCTTTACCGACCCCGAACGTGAGGGCGGCTATGATGAACTCCGTGACCTAATTTCTCGGCGGCAAATTCAATGCATCTTATTCTTGCAAAAACACCCAGAAAGCCTGCTGGACCTCGCGAGGGAGAATGGGGTCGCCTTGGCCAATGCCCGATCTGACGGACAGGAGCATAGTGCGCTCTCGACTGCTCGATTTGTGCCTCCTATTCTTATAGATTGCCATGAATTTCTTTCCCTTGCGCTTACTGAGGTGCTTCAGCAAGGAGGGAAGCGTGTCGCGTTGATCAGTTGGTGGGAATCGGGT
>CAIWSO010000118.1 GCA_903915315.1 uncultured Spartobacteria bacterium
CAAAGAGATCGATTTCACCGACCCATTCACCGGATTCGATTTTGCCAAGAAGGATATCATTTCCCTCGTCAACGCGACGCGCATGCATCAATCCCGACAAAGTAAAAAAAAGTTTGCCACGGGATTGGCCTTGCTCGATGAGGACGGCTCCGACGGGGGCGAGGTGAAACGTTCCGTAGGAACTCAGTGTATCACGGTCTTCATCAGAAAGATTGGCAACGATGCCTACGGCTGGAAGTTTCGGTGTGGAAAAGGACATATGCTGTGATATTCATCATCATAGCCTCGCGTAGCAATCCAATTTCAGCGTGAATTTGAAGCTCCACGTTGTTTTTGGGCGCTGGGTTGATGTCAGTTTCCAAAAACAAGGCGGCAGATGACAATTGAGGCGATGACACCAGCTACATCCGCAATCAGACCCGCTGGGACGGCGTGGCGGCTTCGTCTGACTGCAACCGAACCGAAATAGACCGCGATCACATAGAATGTCGTTTCCGTGCTTCCAAGGACAGTTGCCCCCATTTTTGCGAGGAGGCTGTCTGGCCCTTGGCTTTGTATTAATTCCGCAAAGATGGCGTTAGATCCACTGCCGCTTAGGGGACGCATGAGAACGAGAGGGAAAAGCTCTGTTGGGAGTTGGATAGCAGCCAGTAGTGGCCCCAAAGCTTTTGCCATAATGTCGATTCCGCCTGCAGCTCGAAACATGGCGACGGCCGTTATGATGGCTATGAGATAGGGGATGATACGAACCGAGACTTGGAATCCCTCCTTCGCACCCTCAATAAATTCCTCGTAGACTGGGATGCGACATAGCGAGGCGTATAAAGGAAAAAAGGCGATAAGAAATGGGATAGCCAAGTAGGAAACGGCCTCCACCACGCTCACGAGAAAGCTTTTCGACTCGTGAGCAGTTGCGATGAAGTTCCATCCGAACCAAAGAAAACAGGCTGCAAACAAAAAGAGAGCGAGATTTCCCCACCATTTTGGCGAGGCGAATTTCTCTTCGCTACGAGAATCCTCAATCACGGCGTCGGGAATCGGATTCTCGCATGCAGGCAGGGCATAGATCGGTAAGCGCTCGAGGGATTTCACTGCGAGAATTCCCGCCAAAGTTGAGCAGCAAGTCGCAAAAAATGCTGTTCCTATGATCGCGGTCGGGTTTTTCGATCCGGCTGCGGCAAGGAGGGCGACTGTCGTAGCAGGTATGAGCTGGATGGAACTCGTGTTGATGGCCAAAAATGTACACATGGCATTCGTCGCCGTTCCGGGGCGGGGATTGAGTTTTTCCAAATCTTGCATCGCCCTGAGTCCAAGCGGTGTTGCGGCATTGCTAAGCCCGAGCATGTTTGCCGCCATGTTCATGACCATGGATCCCATGGCCGGATGATTTGCCGGCACATCCGGAAAGAGCCGAGAGAGGAGGGGACGCAGGGCCTTTGCCAGGAGATTTACCAGTCCCGACTTTTCGGCAATCTTCATCAACCCCAACCAGAGCGCCATCACTCCGGCCAACGGTAGGGCTATCGTCATAACGGCATTCTTGCAGGCATCAAATGCAGCTGTTGTCACTTCCTGCAAGTGGCCGGTAAAACCACCCAGAAGAACGGCCATGAGCACGAGGGTAAGCCAGATGTAATTGAGCATCCATTCAACTTGCATGAAGACAGGCCTTGGCGAAAAGAGCAAAACAGCAACGGATGATGCAATTGATTTCCTGACCACAGCAGAGTAGCATACTTTCTATGATTCGTTCTGTACGGGTTGGGGTGCTTGTTGCCCTATGTGTTGCCGCCTGCCTGTCGCTTGTGGCCGGCTACTATTATATTCGCGGGAGTGCGATGCGCGACTATCTCGTCCAGGAGTTTGTTTTTGGTGAGCGTTTCGCCCGCTATGATTCTCTGATCGCGCAAGCTGGTGCTCGCCACGGCGTGAATCCTGCATTGGTGAAGGCCGTGATTTGGCGTGAGACCCGCTTCCAGCCTCAAATGCAAGGAAACCACGGTGAGCGTGGACTCATGCAAATCACGGAGGTGGCTGCGGCAGATTGGGTCAAAGCAGAAAAGGTGGAGACATTCGTGCCAACGGATTTATTCGATCCGAAAACGAATATTGAGATCGGCACTTGGTATCTCGGGCGAGCCATGAAGCATTGGGCGCACAAGGACGATCCTATTCCTTTCGCCTTGTCCGAATATAATGCGGGGCGCACTCGTGTGAAACGTTGGGAAAAAAGTTCCGGAGACATTTCTGAATTCACCGCCGAGGACCTCAGGGGAGCAATGGATTTCCCTCTCACCAAGCAATATGTCGCAAGTATTATTGAGCGCTATGGTCATTATCTCAAGCGAGGGGAATTTAGCAAAAAGTCATCCGAATCTGCATCCCCGACCATTCCTTCAAAAGGGTGAAGCTCAGGCTGATTGAGGTAAAAACGTTTCCAAAACAGCACGAATCCAATCGGGAATCGCTGAGGCCCCTGGCTGACCGGGAAGAATATGGCATTTGACCATTTTACCTGAGAAGACCTTGGTTTGCTCGGATGCTGTCGTCTGGAATGCATGGAACTCGAATGTGACAGAGGTGCGACCGATGGTGGTCACGTGCAATTCGATGGCGATCAGGTCTCCAAACTCACACTTGCCCACATAGTTCACATCCAGGGCAACACACGGCCACGCCGAGGATTCCGTGAGGATGGGGATTTGCAGAGAGCGCAAAAAATCATGCTCCGCCTCCTCCACCATCACGAGTAGACGGGAAAAGTGAGCGACCCCTGCCGCATCGGTGTCAGCAAATTGGATTCGTCGGATGAGTCTGTATGCGGCAGGGCTTGTCATAGCGTGAATAGTGATATCTTTTATTCACTTTCGGAAATGATTCCACACCTTTGAGAGGTCTCCTATCGTAATATCTTAAGAATGACGCCCGTTTTTTCACATCCTTCGATTCGCTTGCGTGCCGGGGAATGGCCCGATTTGCTCGGGCCATCCGCCGAAGATTTTGCCAGCAAAGAGGGGATTTTGCGGCGCGAGTGGATCATGAGCGATGATTTTTCATTAAGTCCGCGTTGGCTGGAATCCGCCCCCCTTTTCCCTAAAATGTTTTGGAGGTCGCGAAGTGGCGGGTCTCCCCTGCTGGCATTCGGTCAAGTGGCATCTGGCAGCGTGTCCGAGCTATCCGAATTGTTGGCCAATTCGGACGCCGGAATTCGACTTTTCGGGGGGGCTCGATTTGCTCAAACTTCCGACACAGATCAATGGCCGTTCCCCACTAACTTCTATTTTGTTCCGAAGGCAGAAGTCACGCGGGTTGGGGCCTCGACCATACTCGCCATTCACTTCACGCGAGAGGATCTGGAAACATCCGCCGTGGCAGCCTGGATTGCTGGTCTCGATGGCATGGCCAAGCTAAGAAAGCCGGGCGTCTTGACCCGAGGTGACCGACCGCCATTTTCGCAATGGTCCGAGGCCGTAAATCTCGCCCTCCAAAAAATCTCCTCCGGCTTATTGGAAAAAGTCGTTCTGGCTCGCCAATCCACCTTTGAGCTGGCGGAAAAAATCACCCCTTATGCGCTCTTGGGATTGATCATGGGTGAAACTCCGTCTTGTTTTCACTTTTGTTTTGAGCCGACAAAGGAATCCGGTGCATTTCTGGGTGCAAGTCCCGAACAACTCTACCGACGCGTCGGCCGTAACTTGGAAAGCGAGGCCGTCGCCGGCACCCGTCCCCGCAGCCTCGATCCTGCGGAAGACACGCGATTGGAGTCCCAATTGAGGGATTTCTCCAAAGAACAACTCGAGCACCGTCTTGTGGTGGACGAGCTATCCAGAGCCTTCAGTCAACTTTGCGTGGATTTTTCTCATGACGAAAAGCCCTCCGTCCTTAAGCTCGCTCGGGTTCAGCATTTGCGGACGCAGTTGCGCGGCCAACTGGCATCCGACTTGTCCGACGGCGAGATACTTGAGGTATTGCACCCCACTCCCGCCACGTGCGGCTCGCCAACGAGGGAGGCTCGTTCCTTCATTGAAGAAAATGAGTTCTTTGATCGCGGTTGGTATGCCGGTCCCCTTGGCTGGATTTCCCGCGAGGATGCCGAGTTCTGTGTGGCGATTCGATC
>CAIWSO010000119.1 GCA_903915315.1 uncultured Spartobacteria bacterium
AAAATGCTGGGTGAATCGACGAGTTGATCGGCCTCGCCGCGCAGGACGACGCCGTATTTGTAGGGGGTCTTCACTTCCTCGTAAACCTGCTGCATCCGCTCTTGCGAAATGGCGGGCGCTGGCGAGGCATTTCCTGCATGGAGTGTAACCAACGACAAAAGAAGTGACGCCGCGAGAAGGAGTGGTTTTGTTTTTTTCAAGAGATGAGGATCAGCGATTGGAGGCGATTTCAGGGTCAACCCAAGCGGCGTATTCGGGTAGGACGGATATCGAGGAGACGAAGCCTTTCTATTTGCCGTCGGCGGGAGGGGAAGCCACTGCCAGATCCGCCCGATCGACCCCGCCCTCCCCGCTGGGCTTGCCTGTGACAACATATATGCATCCTCTTTTCACTCCAGAGCGACCGTGATCCGTTGGATCGTTGCGGCCCTTGCCGCCTCGGCGCCGTCGATCAAGATTCGCAGACCGGCACCCCTCCCATAGCGGTTTCCCGAGCGGTCATAAAGGATTGTCAGAGTCCGGCCGTGATAAACGACGCCATCGAGACAGAAGTATTCCCAATCCGCCGGCGCCAGAGGATTGACCTCCAGCATCCCGTCGCCCCGCGGTCGAAGCCCCACCAAGCCGGTGATGACGAGATCACAGTAGCGGGAATGATTGTAGTCGCCACCTTTCGCCAGCCAGCCGTTTTCATCCGGATGATGGTTTTCCCGAACCATCGGCTTCCCGTCAGGATCGCGCTGGGTTGCGGCATAAGTGTGCAACAGTGCGACGTAATCGTCGCGCGTCACCACGCTCTGCTTGTAATCATTCAGCAGGTTTGCCATAGCCGCCAGGGTCACGCTGGTGGAGTATGGCCAGGAGGGTCCGTTCCAAAGACATTTGTGCTTGAACGGCTTGAGGAAATACGTATTGCGGCGTTCCAATGTCGTGGGCCCGTATTTAGCCTTGAATCCTTGTGGATCCTGGAGTTGACGCCACGCCTCGGCATATTTGGAGTTGTCGTCAGGGACATGGAAGGCCCAGGGAAAGAACCCGATCTGTTCACGTCCCGAGACAAACCGGTAATCCTGGCTGTGCCGCTGCAGGAAGAAGTTCTTCTCCGGGCACCAAAGTTCTTGCTGCATCCTGGTTCGCAGCGCCTCTGCCTTGCGTGTGTAGGCACCAGCGACAGCCTGGTCGCCGGCCAGCGTCGCGATGGCGGCGATGGCGCGCATGTCGGCGACCATGTAACTGTTGAGAGACGGTCGGTAGCCATCGCCTCCGTAGATGACGGTATTCCACTGGAATTTGTCGGCCTCTCCGGCTTCAAACCCGGCCAGCGAAGCTTCCATGCCATCGCGATCCGGTATCCAGCGGAACAGGCCGCGCGCCGAATCAAACCGCTCCCGCTCCCAGCCCTCTTGATTGGCAATCAGTCCCTTGAGGTATGAGACGATCTTGACTGAATCCCCATCCACCAGGTATTGCGCATAGCAGCCATCGGCAAACCAGGTGCTGTATCGTCTCGGATTGTCCCCGGCAAACCAGTAGCGGATGTAGTCGTCGAGGTAAACGCGGTTCTTGATCCAGCGCCCTTCGTAGAGATGATGTCCAAGCGGACAGGGTGTAATACCATAGCCGCCGCCTTCGAGAACCGCCCACCCTGCTTTCTCCTTGCGGAGATTCTTGTGATAGCTCCACCACCGGTAATAGTAGATCTCCTCGATCTCCCGGTTCGGGCACTCAAAGAACGGAACGTTCTCCAGCAACCAGGAGGCGGCGACATCGTCGGTATTCCGTGTATTCGTCATTAACACGGTTTTTCCATCGAGAACGCGAAGTCTCCCGGAATTCTCGCCGGAGCGCGGGGCGGGTGAAAACTCAGCCCGAAACGCCCAGGTGCCGGGTTGGACGGAGAAGGTGGTGTAGTGTTCCTCGTTTTTCTTAAAGGCGACGCCATCCACCGCGCCAGTTGGTTGTCCGTTTTCCCAAACCGGTTTGCCGTTCACGGTGATACGGGCAGGTGATGCGCCCTTGCGTTTGGGAATGCCCACGAGGGCGGTGGTGTCTTTCGGCGAGACAAGATCGAGCGCAAATTCCGCGGGTTCGTTGCGGAGTTCCAACGCGATCTCGCCCTTCACCGAGGGAACGATGGTTTTGATTCGTTTGAGCGGGCCCATTTGCGGGAGGATATGGTAAGTCCCGTAGCCCGGAGTGACCGGTGCCACGCCGGCGCCGTATTGAGAGAGGAGCGTGAGGAAGCCACCACTCCATGCATGGTTTTGGGTGCCAGCTTTGTTCCACAATTCCCAAAGAGTGGTCTTGGGATCCTCGACCATGTCTTTGAAGCGTTTCTTGGTGCGGGCGATAGCGTCCTCTTCGAAGCGCATTTGGTAGAGCGCCTCACCGACATATTTTTCCATGTAGGGACTGCTGTGCTCTTGGGTGGCGAAGACCTTGCGAATCGCCTCGTATTTGTCGGGTCCTGCGAGCCCCGCGAGGACGGCCCACGCGTGGCAGCGGTCATCGGTCTTGTCCTTGTATCCCGGCGAGCGGTATTCGGTGCCGGTCCAGAAGGTCTTGTTGAAATTCTTCTCGATACTCCCCATGCGCGCCTCGATGTCGGGAATGTCGGCCGTTTCCCCAAGGGCCTCGGCCATGAGCTTCTGCCCGCGCAGCGCGAGGTAATACCAGGCGTTGAAGAGAACCGGATGGTCCTTGTTTTCCCCCCAATCCGTCCATGATCCGCCTCGAGAGACCAAGAGCCCGTCATCGCCTATTTTCCAGAGCGACATGTAGCGCTTCACGGCGGGATAGACCGATCGAATCGTCTCCAGATCTCCCGTGTATTGGTAGTAGGTCCAAAACCCGAAATATCCCACGGAGTTGAGCATTTGGCACTTCAGTTCGCTTTTCCAGTTTCCAGGGATTGGTGCAAAGAGGACATGGTCGTCAGTCTGCCAGTTTGTCAGCTCAAACATGCCCTTTCGAGTCAGCCGACTGGTGTCGGGGGTCAGCGAGTAAAAGGCCTGCCCCGTCATGTTGACGACATCGCCCCACCATTGGGCACGCTCGCGCTCCGGGCAGTCCATGTAGGTGTCGCGCATGTTCACATAAAGCGTGCGCAGGGCTTTTTCGCGGTAGCGGTTCAGAAACTCGTCATCGCACTCGAAAGTGCCGACTAACTCGGTGTCGTAGCCGGTTTCGCGGTATTTCAGCCCGAGGATTTTGATCCCGGCTGGGATCGTGTAGTGCACCTCGTGGCCGCTCATCCACCCGAGGCTTTCGTATTCCTGCACACCCTCGCGCGTGACATACTCCGCCCGCAAGGCTTGGTTGTCCATCCGCAGGTCGATGACTTGGCCTGCGGGCGACTCGATTTTCAGATAGGGCGTGACTTGGGCGTTGTAGGGGAGCTTGGCCTTGATCGGCTTGCCATCGGACACCTTTGGCAGATCGGCGGCGTTCACATAATCTTTCATGCCAAAATCCTTCCACTGCGGGATCGGGCGCTCGACGAGTTGGTTCCAAGGAGCGCAGGGCGGCTTGCCGAAGACGACTGCTGCAGGCCATGAGGAGTCATCGAACGCCGCGCTTTGCCAATCGGTCATTTCCTTGCGCGCATCGAAGCAGATGTTCGGTTCGGACAATCGAAAGTTCGGATGCGGCTCCCCGGTGTTTTCATACGAAGGATGGCGGCGTGCTTTCCAATCGGCGCCGCTGAGGAAGGGTTGCCCATTGATCTCGGCATCGAAAACCAACCCGGCCTTACCGCTGCTCTTGTGGCTGAAGCCATCCTTGCCGAAATACCAGACCAGCACGGCAATCGTGTTGTCGCCCTTGCGCAGGTGTTTCGTAAGATCGACGCGGTCGAAGTAGGTGTCCTTCGGCGTCGGACCGCGTTTGAGTTGCCCCTCGAAGACGACAGGTTCGCCGTTGATCCAGAGCCAATACTTCGAGTCCACCGCAATGCGTGCCATGGCTTGAGTTGGTGCTTCCGCGAGATTGATCGTTTTGCGGTAGCAAATCCACTGGTTGGAACCGACCGGCGGCTTATCGACAGGCGGCTCATTTTGGTTCGTGGCCATCTGACCTGTCACCAAATCAATCTTGCTGTTCTCTTTCACCGATTGCCGGACGGCGCGGCCATTGATCGTGTATTCCAATTCAAGGGTCTTCTCAGCTCCATAAGCGGGGTCGCGTCCAGCTGTCGCATTGTCGGCACGTAGGGTGAAATTTCCGGACGCGATGTTTTGCCGGACGCTTGCCGTGAGATCGACTTGCTTGGTCGAGTCGCCACGGACCCCGTAAAAAGCCTTGGTCAGCACGATCTCCGGAAGCTCAGCGTCTGACGACGATTTGGAAACACCGATCCACGACGCCTGCCACGGGGCGGTGGCGGCATGGGCGGGTGAGGAAGCCGAAAAAGCAAGGCTGAGTGTGGCAATCGCCACGCCGGCGGTGAGGATGGTTTTTTTCATGGATTATTTTGTGGTGGAAATCGTCACCGGGCCGAGCAGGC